>NZ_JAUBTV010000062.1:35828-46942 GCF_036705145.1 Microcoleus sp. B5-D4
GCCCGTTCCTATAGAAAATATTAGGTACAATAAAAAATGCAAACTCCTACAATTCAACAGCCAAAAACAGAACTTCCACCGCTAATCGAGCGGGAAATTCTGTTTGGAAACCCCGAAAAAACTAGCCCCAAACTTTCACCCGACGGCAAGTATATCGCCTACATTGCACCCGATGAACACAACGTCTTGCAAGTGCAATTGCGTACCGTCGGTCAAGCAGACGATCGCCAACTGACAGCAGATAAAAAACGCGGCATCCGCATCTTTTTGTGGACTTACAGTGGCGAAGAACTCATTTATCAGCAAGATATTGATGGTGATGAAAAATGGCATTTATTCTCAGTCAATATCCAGTCAAACCAGGTTCGCGACTTGACACCATTTCAAGGTGTTCGAGCTCATCTGATCGCCTTTAACCGCAACTTCCCCAATGAAATATTAGTGGGAATCAACATCAGCGATCGGCGCAAACACGATCTTTACCGCATCAACCTGCAAAACGGTGCCGTTGAACTCGACACCGACAACCCAGGAAACATCGTTAATTGGGCTGCTGATGCCCAATTTCAAGTGCGGGCGGCCACAGCCACAACTGCCGAGGGCGGTAAAGAATTGCTATGGAGGGAAACTGCGGACAAGTCTTGGGAAAGCCTGCGAAGCTGGGGCCCCGACGACGAAGGCGGTGCCGTCATGTTCTCAGAAAACGGCAAAATTCTCTACATCCGAGGCGATCACGATGCTAACGCGGAACGTTTGATCGCGCTAGATTTGGAAACCAAGCAAGAAACTGATCTCGCCTCTGATCCAGAATACGATGTCGGGGATATTGTCGTACACCCCACCAAGCGAGAGATTCAGGCGGTTTCCTTCTACAAGGACAAGCAAGAGTGGCGGATTTTAGACCAAAGCATAGCAGAGGATTTTGAGCATCTCGGCAAATTCCGTCCCGGCGAATTCTCCATTACCAGCCGCAACCTCGCCGACACTACTTGGCTAATCGCTTACAGGACAGACGACGGTCCAGTTTACTACTATGTGTACGATCGCACTTCCAAAACTTTCACCTTTCTGTTCAGCAACCAACCCAAACTCGAAGGGCTACCACTATCATCAATGGAACCCATTTCTTACACCGCAAGAGATGGTTTAACCATTCACGGCTACCTGACAAAACCGGTTGGTGTCGCCACACCAGTACCTGCCGTCTTGCTAGTTCACGGTGGCCCCTGGGCACGCGATACCTGGGGTTACAACCCACAAGCCCAATGGCTGGCAAACCGGGGTTACGCCGTTTTGCAAATCAATTTTCGCGGTTCCACCGGCTACGGCAAAGCCTTTCTCAATGCCGGCAATCGCGAATGGGCCGCTAAAATGCACGACGACTTGCTAGATGGGGTAAATTGGCTGGTAGAAACAGGAATTGCCCTACAGGATAAAATTGCAATTATGGGCGGTTCCTACGGTGGTTATGCCGCCTTAGTCGGATTGACTTTTAGTCCCGATGTTTTTGCCTGCGCCGTCGATATTGTCGGGCCAAGCAATTTGATTACACTGCTGCAAACTATTCCCCCTTACTGGGAACCGAGAAAAGCAAGTCTGTATCACCGCGTCGGCAATTTGGAAACAGAACCAGAGTTTCTGAAATCGATCTCCCCTTTATCTTTTGTCGATCGCATCCAGAAACCTTTACTAATCGCCCAAGGTGCCAACGACCCGCGAGTGAAAGAAGCAGAAAGCGAGCAAATTGTCAATGCCATGAAGCAAGCCGGCAAACCTGTAGAATACGTGCTTTATACAGATGAAGGACACGGATTTGCGCGGCCAGAAAATCGGCTGCACTTTTTTGCGATCGCCGAAGAATTCCTAGCCAAGTATTTAGGAGGCAGATTTGAACCTGCAGGCAACATTGCCAATCATTCCGGTGTAGTAAATCCGCAAACAACTAATTAGAAGGAAGAAGGAAAAAGGAAGAACAAAGAAGGAATTACTCAAATCTCTCTTCTCTTCTCTTCTCTTCTTTTCCTCTGTGCTCTCTGTGTCCTCTGTGGTTAAATCATTCCGATGCAACCGGATGTGCGATAAGTCCTCTTTCCTCTTCCCTTTTTCTTCTCAAATGACCAAAATTATTTTTCTCGATGCCGCAGGGACGCTATTTGACGTGCGTGGCAGCGTCGGCGAAGTCTACGGAAAATTTGCCCGCAGTTGGGGAGTAACTGTTTCTAACGAAGAGTTAAATGCAGCATTTTTCCAAAGTTTTGCCCACTCAAATCCGATGGCATTTCCCGGAAAAGAATTAGCCCAAATTCCCCAGCTAGAATTTGAATGGTGGCAAGCAGTTTGCGCGAACGCTTTTCAAATAGCAGGCGTTTTCAATCAATTCTCAGACTTTTCCACATTCTTTGTGGAACTCTACGCTCATTTTGCCACCGCCGAACCTTGGTTTGTCTATCCCGACGTATTGCCAGCATTAAATAGGTGGCAGCAACAAGGGATTGAATTAGCAGTAGTATCGAATTTCGATTCGCGACTTTATGCAGTATTAAAAGCACTAAATTTAGCTGAATATTTCACATCAGTGACAATTTCTACCGAAGTTGGTGCGGCAAAACCCGACTCTCAAATTTTTACCGCAGCTTTGCAAAAGCACAACTGCATTGCCGAGAATGTGTTGCATATCGGCGACAGCTTCAAAGCAGATTATTGTGGTGCTAAAAATGCCGGATTAAACGCAATTTGGTTGAATCGCCAGCAGGAAACAATAGATTCAGGAAAGTGGAATTTAACTGATTCCCAAAAAGTAGAAGAGTTTCCTAGTCTGGATTTTATATAAGTCAGTCCTAGACACACTCCCACAAAAAACCCGGGTTTGCATGAGCCCCGATGCGTCCAGGACTATAAATATGAATTTTATGAGGTTAAGGTTATGATTTTTATGAATTGACTTTGAGAGCTATTTATTGAATAATATGGATAATTTAACCACAGAGAGCGCAGAGGGCGCAGAGGAAGAGAAGAGAGGGGTGATTTATATATCTAATTTTAACTGGAAAAAACTTTATGGAACCTCGACTTACTCAAACTCAATTAGCACAGGTGATCGCTGAGATCGACAAGTTATCGCAGCAGCGCGAGTTAGAATTGGCCCCAGATCAGGTAAGAGAAATTTTACGGGAGTTGAATCTGCCTGATGAGCTTTTAGAAGATGCGATCGCCCAAATGCGCCGCCGCGAAGTCCTAGAAAAACAGCAGCGACGCAACCGCTGGATCGCGATCGCCTCGACAGTTGTTGTCATTTCTGCGATCGGTATAGGTGTACTGTTCGGGCAAAATCAGCAACAAAAAACTGCTCAAGTTGTGGGAGGAGAAGACCGAATTGCCCTATCTCAAAAGGGCGGTGACAGCCTTACTCAAGTCAACCGTCAAATCAATCCCCGCGTTTACTACCAGGTGACGTTGCAAAATGCTCCGATCGGTCGTGAGTTGTCTTTACAATGCGACTGGATTAATTCTAGCGGTCAAACTGTGCATCAGGGCAGGTATCAAACTCGCACCATCAATACTGCGGTTTGGAATACCCACTGCTTTTACGATCTCGGATCTGCTGCAGCCCCAGGCAAATGGGAAGTTCGGATGTCCCTGGATGGGCGCGTCATCAGCAGTGAACCTTTCACGGTGAAATAGATGGGTGCGATCGACAAACCTTCACATTTTATCGGCTATTGGGGACTGGACGATCGCACAAAAACGCTCAGCCGTTTAGCCCCAGACTACTGCATTCGGCAGGGCAAATTATCCGAATGGGCGATCGCCTCTGCATCTCTACTCACGGCTGACACAGTGACGCTGAATGCTTGCGGGCGATTTGGGCCAACCGATTTTCCGGGAGATGCTTGGGCGGCGGTGGAAGCGGGACACCTACGGCTGGGGCGCGATCCGTTTGGGCGAGTGCCGTTGTACTGGATGCAGTTGGGAGAAACTATTTGGTTTTCGACGCGGATGCAATTGCTGCTAACGCTGATTGCTTCCCCTCAAATTAGCCCGATCGCCCTCCACAGCTATGCTTGCTTTTCCTACGTGCCCACACCGTTAACTGCGATCGAGCAAATTGCATCCGTAGCAGCCGGAACCGAGATAATTTGGGAAATCGCCGATGTTAAGGATCGGCCGAAAGTGCGATCGCTGCAATCGGCTTGGCAAGAAGCGCCCCAACTACTGCGCCGTGAGGATGAGGCGATCGCACAATTGCAAGGGCTGTTGCAACAGGCGATCGATCGACAAGTGGCCGATTTGCCGATCGACGAACCCGTGGGCGTTTTACTCTCCGGTGGCATCGATTCTTCCCTGGTGACGGCGCTGCTAGTGAAAGCAGGCTTGCAGGTGCGCGCCTATGCCCTCGATTTTGGTGTCGAAGCCTATTCCGAACTCCCCTACGCCCAACAGGTGGCGGACTTTTTCCAGATTCCGCTGATCCGAGTGGTGGCGACGGGCGATGCAGTGTTGCGGGCGATCGAGCCAACCGCCAAAGCCCTCGATTTACCCTATGGAGACGGCACGACGGCTGCACTGTTTTTGCTCAAACAGGCGGCGGCGCAAGACGTGCGAGTTGTATTCAATGGCGAGAATGGCGATCAGCTATTTGCTGGATGGACAAACAAGCCTTTGATTGCACACGGAGTTTACAGTGCAGAACATCCCGCCGGAGTAGAAACCTTTGAACAGCAGTATTTGCGGACGTTTCAGCGATTTTATGGTTATGAAAAACAGATTTTTTCGCCAGAAATGCTCGATCGCATCCAGTCTCACGATTTGAGCGTTTACCTGCAAGACGCGATCGATCCCGAAACCTGTCCTTCCCTGCTAGCGAGGCTGCGGCGGGCTTCACTGATGCTCAAAGGTGCCCAAAATATTCAGCCGAGGGCAACGGCATTGGCGTTTGCTTGCGGTTTGTGGGTGCGATCGCCCTTCTGCGACCCCGACCTCACAGCATGGACGTTTCAACTCCCTGGCGAGCTGCTACTGCAAGGTGCGTGCGAAAAATACATCCTTAAAAAAGCCTCCGAACGCTGGCTGCCGCCGGAAATTGTCTGGCGGGAAAAGCGCGGGATGGGAGTCCCGTTGAAGGTTTGGTATTACCGGGAGTTTTGGGCTGCGATCGGCGATCGGCTGAATCCGAATCTGTTGCGATCGCAAAATTGCTGGCAGCCCCATTTGGCTGACTCGATGTTATCGGGACAACTCGGAGTTGCTATGCGCGATCGCTATATTGGCAATAATCTCTGGCTGCTGCTGATGTGGCAGGCATGGCGAACCGAGGTTTTAGGCGAAATTCCGGGCAAGCGATCGCTGGATCATGTGTTTTGGTTGCCACCGGCGATCGGACAACGCATTTGGAAATATCGAAGACAGTTGACAGTTGACAGTTGACAGTTGACAGTTGATTTTACAATCTTCCTTGTTCCAAACATCCGTTAAATCCCTTACAAAATCCGTTGCCAAACATCCGTTACATCCGTTAAATAATCCGTTGCCGAACTTCTTCTATATGACTGAATCTTTGCTACAGAATGAAACCAAAATACATTCGCCGCCGTTCTCCGAAGCAATGGCTAAGCGACTTTTGTCAACTTATGGTTCGCCCTTATATGTGTATCAGGCCGAGATCCTCCATGAAACCCTTGAGCATATTACGCGATCGATCAACTATCCGCACGTTCAGTTTCATTTTGCTAGCGTCACCAACGGCAATATTGCTCTGTTGCAATTGATTCAGCAGGCTGGTTGGGGGCTACACGCGAATACACCGGGGGATGTTTTTTTGGGGCTGAAAGCGGGTTTTACGAGCGATCGCATTGTCTATACGGGCAGTAACCTCAACAGGGCGGATATTCAGCAATTGATTGAATGGAAGATCGATCGATTTAACTTCGATAGTCTGTCGCAACTCCAGGATTTATGCGAATATTCCGCGAGTCAACCGCGATCAATCCCTGCCGAAATCGGACTGCGCCTCAACTCACCGGAATTGACGGGAGACAGTCGGATTGGAGTGCGTCCCGCCGAATTCGAGAAAGCCAACGAAATAGCGCAGCAGCAGGGGTTGAGGATTACCGGATTGCATTTTTATCGGGGGACTGGAACTAACGCCACGAGTGCTTTTACGCAGGCGATCGATCGGCTAATTGCGATCGCCCAACAGTTGCCAGATTGGCGAACCCTTGATTTTGGCGGTGGTTTTGGCTATCCCTATCGAGGCGGTGCGGTGTTTGACTGGCGGGAGTTTGGTGCGGCGATTACTGAACGATTGAGTGCGCTATCTCGCCCGATCGAGTTGGTGATTGAACCGGGACGATCGGCGATCGCAGGTTGTGGCGTTTTGCTTGCGAAAGTTGTGTCGGTGAAGTGGTTGGGCGCGCGGCAAATTGTCGGGGTGGATACGACTGTATCAAATCTATCCGTGCCTGCGGTGCACGGTGGCTATCGGGCGATCGCAACTTGGGAAACCGACGATGTATCGCGACATGAAACGGATATTTGCGGCAACACAACTTATTCGCGGGATTATTTGGGGCGCAACTGTTGGCTACCGAAACTCAAAATTGGAGATGCGATCGCGATTTTGGATAGCGGGGCTTACGGCTATGCGATGTCGTCGCATTTTCTGCACCGCCCCCGCCCTGCTGAGGTGTTGATTGATGCTAAGGGCGATCGATTAATTCGACAGCGAGAAGACTATTCTATCTTGTTAAACGGGCAAATCTTTTAAACCTGAGATGTTACACCATTCTCAAGAACAGGCAAGATGCCTGTTCCACAATAAATAAATTCTCTTGTGGAACGGGCCGGAGAGCCCGTTTATAAAAGACTCAGATCACGCAAGATGCCTGTTCCAAAATAAATAAATTCTATTGTGGAACAGGCCGAAAAGCCTGTTG
This sequence comes from Microcoleus sp. B5-D4, assembly GCF_036705145.1. Classification (NCBI taxonomy): domain Bacteria; kingdom Bacillati; phylum Cyanobacteriota; class Cyanophyceae; order Oscillatoriales; family Microcoleaceae; genus Microcoleus; species Microcoleus sp. B5-D4. The sequence continues at coordinate 42,761 of NZ_JAUBTV010000062.1, forward strand.
CTGACAATGGTGCAAGATATCAGTTGTAACGAAGTTATCTCTCTTCTCTTCCTCTGCGCCCTCTGCGCCCTCTGCGGTAAAACCATTCCAAAACAACCGTCAACGATATAAATCCATTAAATCAATCAGGAGTAACCCAAATGGGAATGAAATGCGTCCAGTGTAATACCGATAACAATTTGCGCGATCGTACAAGCAACTCAGGTCGCTGTAAACGGTGCAACCATCCGTTTGTGTTTGAACCCACTACCGTCACTGATAAAAAGTTGGCATTCACCGATCCCTTTTTCAAAAATGCGATCGAAGATATTTCCAGCCAGAATATGTTATTTTTTACGCCCAAACAGTTTTTGTATTTGATAGATCAACGGCTAAAAAATCGCACCTCATCTAACCTCTGGAACTGGATTTTAGCATATTTAGTCCAGAGCTTTTTCCTGGTAAACTTTGGCGGTATATTCATTAGCTCTATCTTTTCTGACACTGCGGGATTTTTGATAGTGTGGACAGTTTTCAATATTATTTGGATTCGGGGATTTTTCGCGAACAGCCAATCTACCGAGCAAAGTGTTCGCAGCAGAAAAGTTAATGCCACAAATTTACAAACTTTAGGAATAATTATTTTAGTAACAGGGATTTCAGGAAGCTTGATATTTAATTATTTTCCAGGATACATCGCAGCCTCTGCACTAGGACTATTTTCCTACTGGCTCAGCATTTCACAAAAAAATCGTCAACAGATAACGGGTGAAATATTTATCGTTAATCAAGCGCAGAGCGATAAATGGCTGCGAGACTGGCAAACAGTGAACGGCACATTAGAAAAACTGCTCCCTGCACCTCGTCAAGAAGCTTTACCCGCCACCATCGATCGCGAAGTCAGCGCCTACAGCTTCGATCGCGCAATTATCTGTGACAGTGACGAAATAGCTCAATTCCTAATTGCCAACAACGTCCATTTTGAAAACAACTGCGCGATTCTTAGTATTAGTGGCTATCCCCAAAGCATCTTCAGTACCGTGATTGAAATGCTGCGGCGCAATGCCGATTTGAAAGTTTATGCGCTGCACAATGCGAGCCCTGCAGGAGTTCGCTTGGTAAATCAACTGCGAACTAATCCAAACTGGTTTGCGAATCAAGCGGTGACAATTTTTGATTTGGGAATTTCTCCCCGTCAAATCTTAGCAACCCGCGATATGTTTGTGCAGCAATCTCAAACAATGGCACAAACAGCCCGTCAACTACCCGATGCCGTAAGGCAAGGTTTAACAGCAGAAGAACTAGCGTGGCTGGAGGCAGGCAATTTTGTGGAATTAGAATCGTTTACGCCGCAGCGGTTGTTGCGCGTGGTCAATTATGGACTTGCTCAGAGTGGCGATCCGCAGGGTAACGAGGGCTTAATATTAGTGGATGATAATGTTGGATATGGCGGCGGCTATGTGTTTGTCTCCGATAGTTTTGGTTAGGGCGTGTTTTCAAACTTTATATTAGACTTATTAATAATAAGCTAAAAAAGTCTTGAAACTTAGTCTGAATAAGATTTTTAGCGCTCTTTTGTTAAAATCATAAAAAGCTTATCTTGGTAAGGGCTTCAGCGATTTTAAAATGAGGAGCAAAAAAGCTGAGGTTAACTCGGTGAGTAAAGGTTTCAAATTTTTAAATTTCCCCCCACGGGGGGAAGTTGAGTTTAAATTGTGTGAAATTTGCCTTCAACTTTCTCTCGTCTGGTTTTGTTTGTGTAGGCGCGGTTTCTAACCGCCCGGACTTGTAACCGCCTGGACTTATTTAAGTCGTATACTCCGCATTAATCTTCACGTAGTCGTAACTCAAATCGCATCCCCAAGCTTTCGCAAAACCGCTACCATTCCCGACACTAACCTGAATTACAACCGTATCAGCCTTCAAATATTCCCCCTCAGCAGCCGCTTTCATATAATTACTTGCAGCAGCGCGATCGAACTCTTTAGGTTGTCCGTTTTCCATCATCAAAAAATCCCCCAATTGAATCCGCAAATTCTCTTGATCGAAAGCGACACCAGCGCGCCCAGCCGCCGCCGCAATTCTGCCCCAATTCGGATCGCGTCCGAAAATAGCAGCTTTCACCAAAGAAGAACCGACAATTGTTTTGGCAATTTTACTCGCAGAAACTTCATCCAGCGCGCCGCTAACTTGCACTTCCACCAAACAAGTTGCACCTTCGCCGTCACGGGCGATCGCCTTTGCTAAATGCACGCAAACTTCTGTCAGCATCGCTTCTAATTTTTCAGCATCCGCCCCCATTTCTGTAATTGCGGGCGTGCGGGATTGGCCGTTTGCCAAAGCAATTAGCGAGTCGTTGGTACTGGTATCGCCGTCAACAGTAATTTGATTGAAACTTCTGTTAGCCGCCCGACTCACCATTTCTTGCCACAAATGCGATGACACTGCTGCATCGCAAGTTACAAATGCCAGCATTGTTGCCATATTCGGGTGAATCATTCCCGAACCTTTGCAAATGCCGCCGATGCGGACGGGTCGATCGCCAAACATGGTTTCCAGGGCGATCGTTTTCGGCACTAAATCAGTCGTACAAATAGCCTTAGCCGCCGCATCGGAACCAGTTTCCGATGCCTCAGCAACTAATCGGGGAATTCCCGCCCTCAGCGGCTCCATTTTTATCCGCTGTCCGATGACGCCAGTGGAGGCCAAAAGAATAGATTCTGGAGGAATATTCAGCGCTTCTCCCAACAATTTGGCACTTTCGAGGGCATCTGCCAAACCTTGTTCGCCAGTAGCAGCATTAGCTTGTCCCGCATTGCACAAAATTGCTTTCGCGCTGGGTTTAGCTTGCAAACGCTGGCGGCAGTAGTCCACGCAAGCGGCCCGGACAGTGGAGGTTGTGAAGACTCCGGCGGCGATCGCGTCCACCTCTGACAAAATTAAACTTAAATCTGGCAAGCCTGAAGGCTTCAAACCCGCTGTAATTCCCGATGCTCGATACCCTCTGGGTGCTGTAACTCCGCCGTCAATTTCTTTCCAGTCCGACATCATGACCTCCCTAGTAGCCTTCAATCTGCTGAAAGGGGATTATACCATTTTAGATTTTAGATTTTAGATTTTAGATTTTAGACTTCGGCGTGAGCGCTCAGTCGAACGATTTTAGATTTTAGATTCTTTTGAACCCAATTTCCCATTCCCCATTCCCAATTCCCAATTCCCCATAAAACTAATCGCGGCTTCCAATCTAGAGTTAGAACTCAAGAAGAAGTCGCGACGGTTTTGTAATTGACATTATTAATTTTTAACTGGCAAACAACAAACTCGATTCAACTATCTCGCCGTTGAAAAAAGGAGTTATTTGCGATCGATACTCGCTGGAGAACCAGCATCTAAACCAACTTCAGCAGCCACACGGCTCAGCATGGATTCCTGACGGTTTTTGACGACGTGTTGATGGCGCATCATCAGGTTGCGGGCTTGTTCTTGAGTGGACATAACTGATTTCTCCAAATTATAGGTAATAACTTCGTAGACAATTGTCGAAATTGAGTTTGCCCTAGCTCATAGTGGCGTTGCTGCGATCGTAACTGGCTTGAAAGCTGGGCTGCGGTTTGCCTTGAATGTGACCCCAGTAGTGCGTATCTTCCATCCCGACTTCGGTGGCGGTGCGGTTGAGCATGGATTGCTGACGGTTCTTCACAAGTTGGTGGTGGCGCATCATCAGAGAGCGAGCTTGATTTTCGGTAGACATATGCGGTTCCTCCGTATTCTTTAGATTAATGTTGGGCTTGTTTTTTCTTCTCTTCTATCACTATAACAGACAATTCTGTATCTAAAGCTACCAAATAAAAATTGTCACAAAACTTTACAATTGGGCTATGGGGCGAGAATCTCGATCGAGGTTGCAGGGAGTGCGATCGAGCTTTGGCTCGTGGATTCAGGCCCAACCTCAAGCAGCAGTTGGCAAAATTTGACAATATTCGTCTTCTAAGTGCCACATTTTAGCGCCTACCTAATTGCCAAGGGGCAAAATAACTTTATAGTTTGGTTCAAAGTTATAGATGCATAATTTTGTCTCTCAAGGGAGTAGAATTTGCCTTAGTTAACAGTAAATTTAATAAGTAGCTAAGTAGGTAGGCGCTGTAAAACACAATTATGTCAAGGATTGTAAAGTATCCTTAGCCCTAAGCGTGGCTAAGTTAG
>NZ_JAUBTV010000063.1:0-46807 GCF_036705145.1 Microcoleus sp. B5-D4
ATATATTGATTCCATGGCTTTATGCCTCCCAATTTAAAACTATTAAATTTGTCTAAATATCTGCGGAATGTGGGTTGGATATCGGCAACAGTTTCTTGTACTTTAGCCGTTAGGAATTCGAGCGGATTCTGGCTAATTTCCATGTTGATCCAGCTTGCATCGTTAATGATTGAATTATTTTGACTATAACATTCCTCTTCAGTAAGTGTGATTTTTTACTGAATTGCTTCTACCTTCTAACTCCGGCTGTAAATTTAGAGCTTTTTTTTGATAAAATAAACCTTCATTGATTCGACCTTGCTCTTCCAAACTTTTGCCTAAATTCCAATAAGCGACGGCTAAATCTGGTTGAAGAACGATAGATTTTTGGTAGTAACTTATGGCCTCATCGAGCTGGCCTTGTTTGTAAAACATACTGCCCAAATTAACATAGGCTTCGACAAAATTAGGATCAAATTCGATCGCCTTGGAGTAGGCGCGAATTGCCGCGTCTATTTTGCCTTGGGCTTGCAGGATATTCCCTAGGGTTTTGTAGGCGGCAGGGAAATTGGGTTGCTGGCGAAGTGCTTGGTAACAGGATGCGATCGCCTCTGCATATTTCTGTTGCGTATAATAAATTTCTGCTATCTTGTTGAGTGCGATCGCACTATCCACTTGAATGGCTAGTAATTTTTGATATTGAGCGATCGCCTCCTCAAGTTTTCCTGATTTCTGAAGGCTATCGCCCGCTGACAAATACTGCTCTGCTAACTCGGAATTTGCGGTCATATATTTTAGTTTAACAGCCGACACTACTTTACCACAAGTGTTAGTTAGCAACTGCGATTTCTAGGGATATTCTGACTCTTTGATATTTTAAATTTGTTTTTGTACCAACATAGGAATTACGCAATCATTCCAGGTATGGGGGCAACCGGGCGTGGGTTTGGTCCCTACAAAACACTAGATCGGGCAACCGGGCGTGGGTTTTGCCCCTACAAAACACTATATATTGAGGCTGTGCGTAAGTCCTGCAACAGTTCGGACAGTTTTTGATTACTAACCGTAGAATAGAGGTGTCAGGGAACCCCGATTAAAGCAAGATAAAAGCCAGCAAAGTCCTGGACACACTCTTGACAATCTGAAACCCGGTTGCTCACTAGATTTATCGTTCCTGTTAGCAAAACTCATAGGAACTGGGTTTCTAAAACCCATGCGTCAGCCTTGAAACTGTCCGAAGCGTTGATAGATAAATTAGCTAAATGTTCGATCGCCCTAGCTGTTCAAAAATTGATTGAACGGGCGATCGAAAAAATTAAGGAGACAGTCGCCACACCTTAATCGTGTCGTCAAAACTGCCACTGATCAGAGTTTTGTCTTGAGGATTAAAAGCCAAATCCACCCAGGTAGAATGACCCTTCAGCGTACCCGCGATTTCGCCGGAACTCATGCGCCACAGCTTGATAGTCCCGCTCAAATCCGCGCTGGCGAGTTTGTCTCCGTCGGGACTGAAAGCCAAGGACTTAACCTTGTCGGAATGGCCGATCAAAGTCCGTAGCAGAGAACCGTTGGGCTGCCCGGAGTGATTATTTGCGCTGATATCCCACAGCTTCACCGTCTTGTCCCAACTGCCACTGGCGAGAGTTTGACCGTCCGGGCTGATGGCCAGAGACCAAACCGCCTCGGAATGACCCCAAAAAGTGTCTTTGAATTCTCCAGTCTGCCAGTTCCACAGGTTGATCTTACCGTCGCTGCTGCCGATCGCCAAAGTTTCTCGATCGGGACTGAAAGCCACCGACTGCACCTCGTCCAAAACCCCCTTGAGAGTTTGCAACTCGGCCCCGCCTTCGACTTGCCACAACTTCAAAGTTTTGTCCTTACCGACACTGGCCACAGTCCGGCTATCGGGACTGAAAACCACCGAGAACACGCCGTCTTGGTGTCCCTCCAAAGTCCGAATTAACTTGCCCGAATAGAAATTCCACAATTTAATCGTACCGTCAACGCCACCGCTGGCGATCGTCCTGCCGTCGGGACTGACTGCCACCGACCACACCGGCCCCAAATGTCCGGCTAAAACCTTGAGCAGCTTGCCGTGACGCTTGTGCAGCAGGTGAATTGTGCCGTCGTTATTCCCGCTGACAATCACGCGGCCCTGGGGAGCAACTGCTACCGCCCAAACCGGGTTTTTGTGTTGATCCGCCAGAGTCCGTACAGCCGGCCCTGACGGCGATGCCTCACCCCGGAAATTCTGCATGGGGGGCGGATTGAACCGAATTTCGGGAATGCTAGAAGCAGGCTCACCAGAAGTGAAAGCCTGCGGTGCAGGAGATGGCAAGCGAACACCCAGCACTACGGACAGCAGGGCAACCGTAGTTGCTCCCCACATGGCCAAAGTCCACTTGGGTTTGCTGAGAATCACGTCTACCGGTGCCGGGCCGTATTTCATGTCTGTGAGAATTGCCTCGGTCGAGCGATAGCGTTTTGATGGTTCTCGCTGCACCATTTTATCCAGAATGCGGCCGAGTCGCGCCGAAACTGGTACTTTCAAATAATGTCTCCAAGTCCAACTTTCGGCTTTGATGTCAAACAAATCAAAGGGCGACATTCCCGTTAACAAGTGAATGCAAGTGACGCCCAAACTGTAGATGTCGCTGCTCTTAATCGCTTGGCCTTTAATTTGTTCCGGGGCCGCGTATTCCGCAGAACCTGTCACCGTTTCGGTTTTGAGCGGCCCACTATTAGCCGGAATTGCCGCGCCGAAATCGACTAAAACTAGCCCAGAGGCACTTTCTTGGGACACTCCATGTAAATCCTCTTTCCCTGCCAAAGCTGGGGATGCTTGGGGAGTTTTCCGGTGAATAATATTGGACGGTTTGATATCTCGGTGAATCAGTTGATTTTCGTGAACAAATTGCAGGACTGGCAACAATTCGCTCAGCAGATACCAAATTTGAATTTCTTTAACAACACCTTTTTCTGAAAGCCGATCGGCTAAATTGCGGCCTTCGATGTATTCTTGGACTAAATACTGGCAGCCTTCGACTTCAAAAGATGCCAGCAGTTTCGGTATTTGCGGATGTTTGCCCAACTCGTCGAGAACTGACGCCGAGCCGCGAAATGTCCGGTTTTGCTGTGTGCCACCGTCTGCGGCTGCTGCTGAGCCGCAGAACTGTTGAATGACGCAGCGGGGTTGCGAAGGTTGGTCTTCATCGACTGCTAAGAAGGTGCGACAACTGAGACTTTGACCGAGGGTGTGAAAGACTCGGTAGCGGCCTTTTAGCAGCAAGTTCGACTCGCAACTTTTGCATACTGTCGCGCGATCGAGATTTTGGGGCTTCTGGCAATGGGGATTGATGCAGTAACTCATTTGTCTTTCCGCTGGAGACCCCCGTCCGACATTATTGCTGGTGGGGGAGGAAAGCGGGGCGGTGCGTGCCGCTTCCTGTGGACAAATTAAATAATTGGAATCTTTGCTTGATCATAATTGTTTCCCAGATTTTCGCCACAATTGCTGCCGTCGATCGCGCGTAAATAATTGCTGACTTTCCTGCGAGCGAGGTTTAATAGGTCGATCGTACCGAGCTCATTCGAGCGATCGGCGGGATTTGCTGTTACCGAATTACGTTATACTGTCATTGCGAATACTTTCAGTGCGATCGCAAGCATTGCCAAAGCTATCGCGAGGCATTGCCAAACATCGGCGATTCTTTGTTCTATGGAGTGAATCTAAAAGTTGAAATTTCCCATGTCAAATCGACTAAGCGATTAAAAATTAGGCAATTTTTGCCAAACTAACTATAGCGGTTCTCAGGAATGTAAGGTATTCTTCCAATGCCCAATGCCCCATGCCCAATGCCCGATGCCCAATGCCCAAGAACACCTCATGTTACTGAGAAAGGCTATACTAACTTTTAACTATTACTTATGCCCTTAATTCGCGTACCCAAACCTTGGGAAATTCTCGAACCCCAAATTACCCCAGAAACAGCCTTTCTCAACCGCCGCCGCTTCATGACAAACTTAATCGGCGCCGGCGTGACTGCTTCGCTGCTGCCACTGACCGGCTGCCAAAGCAATGCTAGCTCAAAAACTGCTCTGGATCAAAGCTCAACCCAAGCATATTCGGAATTGAGCCGGAATCCCGCCTTTGCGAAAGTCGATCGAGCGATTACCGACGAAGCCTTAGCTACAAAATACAACAATTTTTACGAATACGGCGGCACAAAATCAATTTGGCAAGCCGCTCAAGCTTTGCCAACAGAAAACTGGAAAGTTGAAGTAGGCGGTTTAGTAAAAAATCCCCGCACTTATGATATTGACGACCTCAACAAAAAATTTCCTATCGAAGAACGAGTTTATCGATTTCGCTGTGTAGAAGCCTGGGCGATGGTAGTTCCTTGGGTCGGATTTCCCATGAAATTACTGATGGCTGATGTCGAACCGCAATCGAAAGCTAAATTCGTTCGCTTCACCTCATTTTACGATCGCAAAATAACTCCCGGCCCCGGTTTAATGTCGCAATTTTATCCTTGGCCTTATACAGAAGGTCTGCGAATTGAAGAAATGGCGAACGATTTAGCATTTTTCGCCACAGGCTTGTATGGTCGAAGGCTACCAAAGCAAAATGGTGCGCCGCTGCGGCAAGTGATTCCTTGGAAATACGGTTTTAAGGGCGCAAAGTCGATCGTCAAAATTGAATTTGTCGAACAGCAGCCCGCCACTTTTTGGAATACAATCGGCCCCAACGAATACGCTTTTGAAGCAAATGTCGAGCCCGACAAACCGCACCCCAGATGGTCGCAGGCCAGCGAACGCATAGTCGGTCCCGGTAACAGTTGGTCGTGGGAAACTCGCCCAACTTTGCCCTACAACGGTTACGGCGAATATGTGGCGAGTTTGTACAGTTAATTAACTACGCGAGATGTAATTTGAGAAACAGGCTTTTCTGCTTCTCAAATTATTAATTTATCTCTTTTCTCTTTCTCTGCGCCCTCTGCGTTCTCTGCGGTTAATAAAAAAATTATTTTTTTCGGTTCAGCAAAATGAAATACAGGACACGGCATTGCCCTATCCCTACCCTATACCTTCACTTTGTTTTTAAATTTTACCTTAAATTTGAAGTCCATCGACTACAATAAAAATTGATGAATCTACCAAGGAATTGTTAAATGGTAACAACAACATCAACTCCCATCGAGCAGCAAACTACCCCAGAAAACCGAGTTATTTTAAAAGGTGTCAGTTGGTCAACTTTTAAAGCATTGGTGGCAGATGTTGGGGACGAGAGAGCTTGGAGAATTGCTTACGATGAAGGAGTATTAGAAATCAGGATGCCACTGGAAGAACACGAAGAACCCAAACGACTGATAGAAAGCTTTGTGGAAGCTATTGTAGATGAGCTGGAAATTGAACTTAGAAGTCTTGGTTCGCTGACTCTTGAACGAGAAGATTTAACTCGTGCTGTCGAACCTGATTCCTGTTTCTACATTCAAAATGAATCTTTAGTTAGAGGCAGAAATATCAATTTGCCAAATGACCCGCCGCCCGATTTAGCAATAGAGTCGGATTACACGAATTCTTCTGTTAATAAAGATTCCATATATGCTGCTCTTGGTGTTCCCGAACTGTGGAGGTATCGCCGAGAATCTCTGCAAGTTTATCAACTTGTAGATGGAAAATATGAAATGTGCGATCGGAGTTTAGCATTTCCCTTTTTACCAGTTGCTGAAATTCCCGGTTTCATAGAACAAAGCCGAACAATCGGACAGCGTGCTGCTGTGCGTTTGTTTCGGCAAAGAATTAGAGAAATTTTGCCAAATTAAAAATAACACTTACATCTCTCCTTAACTCTTTCTCTGTGCCCTCTGCGCCCTCTGCGGTAAAAAAACTCTTTATTGTTCGCAAAACTCTGCAACCCTCCGCCAAACTCGATCGCACAAATCTGGTGCGCTAACATCAAACCATTCAATTTGAGGATAGGCCCGAAACCAAGTCCCCTGTCTCTTCGCAAATTGCCGCGTGTGCAAAATTGTTAATTCTTTCGCTTCTTCAAGCTTAATCTCGCCAGCCAAATATTGTTTCATTTCCTGATAGCCCAGCGTGTTCAACAGTGGCAAGTCGCAGCCGTATTTTTTACACAAATATTCTACTTCCGCGATCCAACCGCGTTCTAGCATTTGTTCGGTGCGCTGTTTGATACGATCGACCAAAACATCGATCGCGCAATCCAACCCAATTTGTAAAATAGGATAATTGGGAGGATTTTCGCCCTGCTGTTCGGAGATAGGGCGACCGGTCGCATAAAATACTTCCAGTGCTCTTAAAGTTCTTACTGGGTCATTGAGGTGAATTTTCTCAGCGGCAGAGCGATCGACCTGCTGCAACATCGCGTAACATTGAGATTGTCCGAGTTCCGCAAGCTGCGATCGCAATTCGGGCATCGGTGCTACCCTCGGAATTTTTAAACCGCGCACGATCGATTTAATATATAAGCCCGTCCCTCCAACCAACAACAGGGGGGGAGACAGGGGAAAATCGACAGCAGCAATTAAATTTTGAGCTTGTTCCTGGTAATCTGCTAGTGTCAGAGTTTCTGTCGGATCGCAGATGTCAATTAAGTGATGCGGTACACAAGTGCGATCGACCGCCGTCGGTTTTGCGGTTCCGATGTCAAATTCGCGGTACACTTGACGAGAGTCCGCACTTAGAATCGAGGATTGCAGTCGCCCCGCCAAAGCCAAAGCCACTCCCGACTTCCCCGTCGCCGTCGCCCCGCAAATCGTAATTAATCTAGGCATAAGCTGTCGCAAATTTCCCTATAAAAACTCTCAAATCCTCTCCTCTCCATGCTTTCCCCTCTCTCCTACACTGATTCACCGCGATCTGCCAGGGCATTCCTCCAGCAATCTCAAAACTATTCCCATCCCTCCCCCCGATAAATTTCCCTTCAGAAAGCCCTAGCATCGCCTTTAACGGTTTTGTGCTATAATTTTAGGAGTTTTCCCATTTTAGAAGCTTTTGGGGCTTTAGGCCTCATTATTGGAGCTATTTTTGTATGACCAGCAGCTACAGCGCCGACCAGATTCAAGTTCTCGAAGGTCTCGAAGCAGTCCGTAAACGACCGGGGATGTACATCGGTACCACCGGCCCGCGAGGACTCCACCATCTAGTTTACGAGGTTGTGGACAATTCCATCGATGAGGCGCTGGCTGGCCACTGCACTCACATCGAGATTGACATCAACGCCGACGGTTCCGTTACCGTGACAGACGACGGCCGGGGTATTCCGACCGGCATCGTTGCCAAGACTGGCAAATCGGGAATAGAAACAGTAATGACTGTACTCCACGCCGGCGGTAAATTTGGCGGTGGTGGCTACAAGGTTTCTGGAGGATTGCACGGTGTAGGTATTTCTGTTGTTAACGCGCTGTCCGAGTGGGTAGAAGTGACAGTTTGGCGCGACCAAAAAGAACATTTACAGCGCTACGAAAGAGGCAATCCAGTTACTGAACTTACTGCCAAGCCCAACAAAGGCACTCGCACCGGCACTTCAGTTTCTTTCTTGCCAGATACTCAAATATTTAGCACTGGCATTGAATTTGATTACACTACACTCGCGGGGCGCTTGCGAGAATTGGGTTACTTGAATGCGGGCGTGAGAATTACGTTTAGCGACCACCGTTTGGAACTGCTCAAAAGTAGCGAACCGCGCATCGAAACATACTGTTACGAGGGCGGAATCAAGGAATATATCGCCTACATGAACCGCGAAAAGCAGCCTCTGCACGAAGAAGTGATCTACGTGCAAGGAGAACGCAACAACGTGCAGATAGAAGTGGCTTTGCAGTGGTGCGTCGATGCTTTTAGCGACAATGTTCTAGGTTTTGCTAACAACATTCGGACGATCGACGGTGGCACGCACTTAGAAGGTTTGAAGGCAGTTTTGACGCGGACGATGAATTCGATCGCCCGCAAGCGCAACAAAATCAAAGAAAACGAGCCCAACCTCGCCGGCGAAAACGTGCGCGAAGGTTTGACAGCAGTGATTTCGGTCAAAGTCCCAGATCCGGAATTTGAAGGTCAAACTAAAACCAAGCTAGGAAATACAGAAGTTCGGGGAATTGTCGATTCCTTGGTAGGCGAAGTATTGACAGAATATTTAGAGTTTCGCCCCCAAGTAGCCGACGCTATTTTGGAAAAAGCAATTCAGGCATTTAAGGCCGCTGAAGCCGCCCGCCGTGCCCGCGATTTAGTGCGCCGAAAATCAGTCTTAGAATCGTCTCCTTTGCCTGGAAAATTAGCGGACTGTAGCTCTAGAGACCCCGCCCTGTCTGAGATATACCTGGTCGAGGGGGATTCCGCGGGGGGCTGTTTTTTTTCATTTCAGGAAATAAAATTAGCTGACGGCACCACAAAAACTATCAAACAGATAGTTGACGAACAAGCAGAAGGTAAAGAACACTTTTGCTACACCATTCGCGAGAGTGGAAACATTGGGTTTGAGCGAATAACTAATGCTCGGATGACTAAAGCAAATGCTGAAGTTGTCAAACTGACATTAGACAATGGGGAGACAATAACTTGCACTCCCGACCATCCATTCATGTTGCGGGATGGCACTTACAAAGCAGCCGCCATGCTGACACCGGATGATTCATTAATGCCGTTCCACTGCAAGTTGTCGGAAAAAAACAAACAGGGTCAGGGACTTAACGGTTACGAAATGGTTTGGAATCCCAACAGTGATAAGTGGATTTACACCCATCTTTTAGCGGATTTCTACAACCTGAAACATGGCGTTTATCTCGCATCTGACGGCAATCACCGCCATCACGTTGACTTTAACAAACTCAACAACAATCCGACAAATATTCAGCGATTGCCTGCTGAGGAGCACTTGGCTCTTCACCGCGCGAACCTTGAGAAAACCTTGCACAGGCCCGATGTCATTGAAAAGAGCCGTCAAGCTCACATGACCGATGAATTTCGGGCGATGATGAAAGAGCGGATGCGGCAGCCTGAAACGCGACAAATTCTTTCGGAACAGGCGAAAGCTCAGTGGGAAGATGAAGAGTATAAAGCTTACATGATGAGCAAGTGGCGGGAGTTTTACGATAGTGATGAAACTTATCGCCAGCAAAATAATGAACTGCTGAACCAAGCGCAGCAAGAGTATTGGAGTAGTGAAGAAAACCGTTTGGCTCAGTCGGAACGGGTGAGTAATCATTTTGCTAACAATCCTGAAGCACGGGAGACTCATTCTCAACTTGCTAAAGAACAGTGGCAAGATGAGAATTTGTTGGAGTGGCGGCGCGAAAAAACTAAGGAACAGTGGACGCCGGAGTTTCGCCAGAAACGTAAAGCGACTTTGAAGGAAACTTATTACCGCCAGACGCTGGAAGCTTTGAAGACAGTCCACCTGAAAGAAGGTTGGATGAATGTAGATGCTTACAATCTTTATCGCCGCATGAAGGGTGATAAGACTTTGTTGAAGTTTGAGACGTTTTGCGATCGCTACTTTAATGGTGATGAAGTATATGCTCGCCAAGCGGTTCGGAATTACAACCACCGCGTTGTGTCGATCGAACATTTGGAGGAACGCTACGATGTTTACGACATCGAAGTGCCCAACAGTCACAACTTTGCATTAGCTGCGGGAATTTTTGTCCACAACAGTGCCAAACAAGGGCGCGATCGCCAATTCCAAGCAATCCTGCCTTTGCGCGGTAAAATTCTCAACATTGAGAAAACCGACGACGCCAAAATCTACAAAAATAACGAAATTCAATCGTTAATTACAGCCCTGGGTTTGGGCATCAAAGGCGAAGAATTCGATCCGGGTCAATTGCGGTATCACCACATCGTAATTATGACTGACGCTGACGTAGATGGTGCTCACATCCGCACGCTGTTGCTGACTTTCTTCTACCGCTATCAGCGGGCACTTGTAGAACAAGGTTACATCTATATTGCTTGTCCTCCTCTCTATAAAGTGGAACGGGGACGCAATCATTACTACTGTTACAGCGATCGCGAAATGAACAATCTCGTCCGCAATGAATTTCCGGCGAATGCTAATTACACGATCCAGCGGTTCAAAGGTTTGGGCGAAATGATGCCGACACAGTTGTGGGATACAACGATGAACCCAGAAACTCGGACGCTGAAACGGGTGGAGATTGAAGACGCTGCTGAGGCCGATCGCATCTTTACGATCTTAATGGGCGATCGTGTCGCCCCCCGCCGCGAATTCATTGAAACCTACGGCCCCAAACTCAACCTCCTCGACTTGGACATCTAAATTAGCCAGTAGTCAGTAGTCATTAGTCAGTAGTCATTAGTCATTAGTCATTAGTCATTAGTCATTCGCTAACAGCCAATGACTAAGGACTAATGACTAAACTGCTTGTGCCTTCTACCTTCGGAGGCCTTCTGCGGAGTCTAGGTTTTGTTATAAAAATTAATACAATCTCTCATCAAATCGATCTAAGGTAAATGCTTAGGTAAATTTTAGATTTTTGGCGCATCCATCAGCTACCACAAAAATAGAAGGTTGGACAGTATAGCATGAGCATCAATTTAGCGACCAAATTGCGTGAGGGAACGAAAAAGTCCCACACAATGGCAGAAAACGTCGGTTTTGTCAAGTGTTTTTTAAAAGGCGTTGTAGAAAAAACTTCTTACCGGAAGTTAGTAGGAAACCTCTACTTTGTCTACTCGGCAATGGAAGAGGAAATGGAACGCCAAAAGCAGCATCCGGTTGTTTCAAAAATTTACTTTTCTGAGTTGAATCGCAAACACAGCTTAGAGCAAGATTTATTTTACTACTACGGTGCGAATTGGCGCGAACAAGTAGCTCCGTCAGCAGCAGCTAAAGCTTATGTGGAGCGAATTCGCGAGATTTCGGCGATCGCGCCGGAACTGTTAGTAGCTCACTCTTACACTCGCTACCTTGGCGATTTATCCGGCGGACAAATCCTGAAGGGAATTGCCCAACGCGGGATGAATCTTTCCGAGGGAGAAGGCACTGCTTTCTATGAATTCCAGGATATTCCTGATGAAAAAGAATTCAAGGGTAAGTACCGTCAGGCAATGAATGAACTGCCGATTGACGAAGCAACAGCAGAGCGAATTGTTGACGAAGCTAATGCAGCTTTTGGCATGAACATGAAGATGTTCATGGAGTTAGAAGGCAATTTGATTAAAGCAGTTGGTCAGATGCTTTTCAATACCCTGACACGGAAGCGCGGTGGTGCCAGTACCGAATTGGCTACTGCTGATTGAGTTAAAGCTCACTGGGGATAATTTGAGCCTCGTTTAAGAGGAAAAACTTAAATCCTGGGGGTTTGATGGCTGCTTTTACAGTCACCAAATCTCCGGGATTTTGCATGGTGTTTGAATTGCGGGCGATCGACTTTTTAACTCATATCGTTTCCGGTTGTATCGGAATGATTTAACCGCAGAGGTCGCAGAGAACGCAGAGGGAGAGAATACAGAGAGGAATAATTCCGATGCTACCGGATTTGATATCACAATTCAACACTATCACCTTCCCACGCCGCGATCGGGAGGCTCCTCGTCCGGGACAGGCAAAGAACTGGGCCTTACCTGCCCCTCCAAATACTTGCTCAAAGCGTAAGCGATATCTCCACGAGTCATCGGCTTCAAAGGATTAATCTTATTAGTTGCCAGCTCAACATTAACAAACCCTTCATAAAGTGCAGTAGCCAAAGACTTTCTAGCCCAATTAGGAATTTCGCCTGCATCTGGATACTTAGCTAAAATTTCGGAAATGCTGGGTTCGGGAAACTGAAAAACCCCGTAAGCTTGAGCAAAAATCGCCAAAGCTTCAGCGCGAGTCACCCTTTGATTGGGGAAAAACATTCCGTCGCGATATCCACTCATCGTTCCCGTTTTCAAAACAGTTTGAATCGCACTGTAAGCCCAGTAACTCTTCGGTACGTCCGGCAATTCCCTATCCGGTTTCTGAGCGGTTTTCCGGCGTTCCAAACCAAAAGTTTTCACTAAAATCACCGCCAAATCGGCGCGACTGACAAGGCCATCAGCATTAAAATTACCACTAGCATCTTTATTCATCAATCCGGCACTCACAACCCGATCGATCGGGTCAATTATTTGTTGAGATTGAACCGCCATTGGGACTCCTTGCATTAGCGCGATCGCCAAAAAAATACTCACTAACATTTTCACGATTTTAATCCTTTCTGTCGCTAAAACCATCATGAAAACAGCAGTAATATTTTTTAGGGTTCCATCGGTATTATTCGGTGGTTTCGGCGGTGCGCGAGATTTGGGGATTATATATTAAAATCAAAGATTGGCTTCCGGCAAAGCGCCCTGCATTTTACCCAGCCAATCAATCAAATTATCCAATTGCTTTTGGGCCGTCAAAACCGCCATACCTCGAATAGTAACCTTCCCCTTGCTGTAGACAAAACGAGAGCGCAAATGTTCCGGCAAATTAGCCTTGAGCAAATTCCAAGCAGGCTCTTCCATCGTAGTTTCCAAAACTATGTTCTGCTTATTCTCCGGTTTGATCCGAGAAAAACCGATTTTTTTAGCGATTTGTTTGAGTTCGACCACACGGATAAGTTGTTGGGCTGGCAGAGGAATTGGCCCATAACGATCGCACCAATCAACCTGAATCTGCTGTAACTCTTCTGGAGTATTAGCAGAAGCCACAGACCGGTAAGCGCTCATCTTTTGATCCAAATCTGCGATGTAATCTGCAGGAATAAACGCCGTCAAAGTTAGGTCAATTTGCGCGTCCTCAACTTTCGGAATTTCCTGACCCTTAATTTCCCGAATAGCCTCCTCTAACATTTCAGCATACAAATCAAAACCGATCGCCTCCATTTGACCAGATTGTTCAGTACCCAAAACATCACCCGAACCGCGAATTTCCATATCTCGGACAGCCAACTGATAGCCCGAACCCAACTGGGCAAACTCTTGAATAGCCCGCAGCCGCTGCCTTGCAGCATCAGACAGTTGGTTCTGCTTCGGATAAAACAGCCAAGCGTGAGCTTGAATCCCCGCGCGTCCCACCCGTCCCCGCAACTGGTAAAGCTGACCCAAACCAAACTTCTGCGCGTCTTCAATTAAAATTGTATTGACTCGCGGAATATCCAAACCCGACTCAATAATCGTCGTGCACACCAAAATATCAAACTCCGCCGCACTGAAAGTCAGCATGATGGATTCTAATTCCGAAGCCTCCATTTGACCGTGGGCGATCGCAATTCTGGCAGACGGAACCATCTCCTGCAACTGAACTGCCAACTCATCAATCCCCTCAATCCGCGGCACCACGTAAAAAACCTGACCGCCCCTGTCTAATTCTTGACGAATTGCCGATCGCACCACTTCCGGGTTATAGGGAGCCAAATGCGTCTGAATCGGGCGCCTGGAAGGAGGCGGAGTCGAAATCAAACTCATCTCGCGAATCCCCGACAGCGACATATACAAAGTCCGGGGAATCGGCGTTGCTGTCAGAGTTAGAACATCTACCTCTGTTTTGAGAGATTTAATTGCTTCCTTTTGCTTAACCCCAAACCGCTGTTCTTCATCCACCACCAACAAGCCCAAATCCCGAAATTTAATCGCTTTGCTCAAAACAGCTTGAGTACCGACAATCACATCTAATTCCCCAGTCGCCAAACGCTTGTGAATCTCCCGGCGCTCGGTTTCAGTGCGAAAGCGATTCAGCAAACCAACTTCGATCGGATAAGGGGAAAAACGCTCCGAGAGCGTGTGATAGTGCTGTTGGGTCAAAATCGTCGTCGGAGCGAGCAAAGCCACCTGCTTGCCCGCCGTAACCGCCTTAAAAATCGCTCTCAGAGCCACTTCTGTCTTACCAAAACCGACATCGCCGCACACCAAGCGATCCATCGGTCGATCGCCCTCCATATCGCGTTTCACATCTTGAGTTGCCTTCAACTGATCCGGCGTCGGCTGGTAAGGAAAAGAATCCTCTAATTCTTGTTGCCAAGGCATATCAGGAGGAAAAGCGTAACCTGTTTGTTGAGCTCTTTTAGCATAAAGATTCAACAAATCTACCGCTAATTTCTTAACAGCTTTGCGAACCTTGGTTTTAGTTTTTTCCCAAGTTTGACCTGTCAGCTTGTTTAAATCCGGTACTTTATCGGCTACAGTCCGAAACCGCGACAAAGCGCCCAATTGATCTGCCGCCACCCTCAGAGTACCGTCAGCGTATTGAATCAATAAATATTCGCGAGTTTCCCGATCAATCGTCAAACGTTCCAACTTGATAAATTTACCCACTCCATGCTGGCGGTGAACCACATAATCACCAGGGCTTAATTTATTCGGGTCTACTTGCTTAGAAGCAGCACGGCGGCGCTTGCGGACGTAGCTAAAAGTAGCGAGAGAATGCTGACCGTAAAATTCCCGATCGGTAATTAACACAATCCGAAAAGTCGGCAGAATAAAACCTTCCAATTCTGCCAGCCCGCTGTACTTCAAAGCAACCGGAACGTGCTGCAATTGCAACTTATCGATCGCCAAATAATCACGCGGATTTACCACAAACTGAGCCGGACAGTCGTGTTCCGAGAGCAAAGAAACAGAACGGCTGGGTTGAGCCGAAACCAGGAAAATAGTAAAACCCCGATCGCGCTCTTCCCTGAGCATTTGAGACAGCTTAGCAAATTGGTGAGGCATCACCGGCACAGGGCGAGAAGCCAAATTAATCGCAGACGGTAGCTGGTCGCCCTCCGCAGAGCTTTGAAGTTTTTTCGCCGTAGAATCTTCGGCTAATTCAGAAAGTTCTAGCCGCTCGAAAGCTGCGACATCTGCCATAGATTCAGCAAAAGTGCGGTGAATTTTCGGAACTTTCAAATGAGAAATTGGCAACTTTTCTGTTCCCGCCTCCGCAACAACAGATTCCCGCTCGCAATTTTTCCACTGTTGCTCTGCATTCTCAAACCAGCGGTCGCTGTGACCTTCGCACCCTTGTGGTTCGTCAATAACAACTAAAGTATTTTCTGGCAAATAATCCAACAAAGATGCGGGTTTTTCAAACGCTAAACCCAACAGCCTGCGGACAAATTTTTCGGTTTCATTTTCTGGGTCAACAGAGCCTAGATGGTTGATTTCGTCAACCTTTTTTTCAGATAAAACTGCTTTAATAATTGTGTTAAAATTAGTGGGAGTTAAAACTAATCGATCGACCTTATCGAGCGATCGCTGGGAAGACGGATCAAACTCTCGAATTTGCTCCAAATCATCCCCAAACCACTCCAGCCGCACTGGCAACTCCGCCGCTACCGGAAATACATCGACAATATCACCCCGGCGACTCCACTGGCCCTCCATTTCTACCAGAGTCACTCGATCGTACCCCATCGACACCAGTTGACGATCCAGTATCTTCGAGTCTTGAACCGCACCTCGCTTCAGCGTCAGACAGTAGGGTTCAAAAGCAGCAGGTGGCGGCAAGTGAGACTGGAGAGCTCTTTCGGTAGCTACAATCGCGATCGGCTTAGAATTAGCGTTTGTTTCTCGTTTCTCGACCAAATCCGCCAGCACCTGCATTTGCCCCCACGTCATTTCGTTCTCGTCGGAGTAAGATAGCTCGTAGGGTGAAGCCTCCGAAGTCGGGTAAAAATGTACGGTTTGCCAGCCCATCGCCTCTAAAGAGGCAACCCAGCGGCCGGCTTCTTCTAAAGTAGCCGTTACTGCCAATAAGTTTCGCCCCTCTTGCTGTGCGAGGGCGGAAGCTACCAAACTTTTAGGCAACCGGGCGATGCCGGACAGTTGCAAGCAGCGATGGCGCTTGAGCTTGTTGAGGAGTTCTGTTGCTAGGGGCGATCGCCCCAGGGTACGAATTATTGAAGAGAAAGTCATGCGCTTTTAATTTTAATCCCCGATCGGCGAAGGCTCTTTCCCTTTGCCTGTTAAGGAGATTGTACGACAAACATCCATGATTGTGCCGCTCTGCTGTTGACGCCTGGGAACTTAACTGGAGATAGATTTCTGCTTTAATGTGTCGATCCAGCGATCGGGATCGAGCCCGGGACGTTAATCTAGTGACAGGTTTAGAAAAAATTTCGATTTTGCGATCGAGATTCGCAGCTTCCAGACCTCTCCTGTGACTGCACCCAAAGACGGATACCCTGCCACGTACTCAAGTTGTGAAGATCGAAGAATTTTAGACATTAGGGAAATCCCCCAGATACTGGCGGCGTCGTCAATCTAAAATCTAAAATCTAAAATCTAAAATCGACTAACCGGGCACAGCGCTTTGCCGTTACTACCGAAAATTTTAGAAATGTCCCCAAGTACCGATATTCTGATTGTTCTCCTGCTGGTTTTCCTCAATGGCTTATTTGTGATGTCAGAGATGGCCATCATCTCTGTACGGAAGGTGAGACTGCAACAGATGGCCAACCAAGGTTCGATCAATGCCCGCGTAGCTTTGGATCTGGCTAATGCCCCCAATCAGTTCTTGCCGACAGTTCAAATCGGGATTACGATGCTGGCCATTCTGTCGGGCGCTTTCGGAGAAACGACGATTTCTAGAAGGGTAGAGCCTTTGTTGCGCCTGATCCCTGCCCTTGCGCCCTACTCTCAGACGATCGCCTCAGTAGTAGCAGTTTTAACGATCACTTATCTGACCCTAATTATCGGCGAACTTGTGCCGAAGCGGCTAGCGCTCAACAACCCGGAGCCCATCGCCTCAAGCGTAGCAATTCCCATGCGAATGCTCTCAAAAATTGGCGCTCCTGCGGTTTATCTGTTAAGTCATTCCACTGACTTAGTAATGCGGATCATGGGGATTGTGCCTTCAACAGAACCGCAAGTTACAGAGGAAGAAATTAAAGTTTTAATCGAGCAAGGAACAGAAGCCGGAACCTTTGAAGAAGCCGAACAAGATATGGTGGAAAGAGTGTTTCGTTTGGGCGATCGGCGAGTCAGCGCCTTAATGACCCCGCGTCCCGATCTTACCTGGCTCGACCTCGACGACTCAGTGGAAGAAAACCGCCAAAAAATGCTCGGCAGTGGTCATTCTCGGTTTCCCGTTTGTCAGGGAGGGCTCGACAACGTTGTCGGTTTAGTACACGTTACTGATATGCTGTCTCGGACTTTAACTGGTCAACCCCTAGATTTAAGCGCTTCTTTACGACGACCGTTATTTGTACCGGAAAGCACGCGGGGTTTAAAAGTATTAGAACTTTTCAAACAATCTAGCAATCAAATTGCCTTGGTAGTAGATGAATACGGGGTAATTCAAGGATTGGTTACAGTCAACGACATTTTGGTCGAACTCGTTGGCGACTTTCCCTCAATAGAAGATGCTGACGAGCCGGAAGCCGTGCAGCGCGAAGACGGTTCTTGGCTGTTAGACGGAATGCTAGCAGTTGAAGATTTTTTTGAGCTGTTTGGAATCGAAGAGTCAGCAGAACACAAAGGAAGTTACCACACAATGGGCGGTTTTGTGATTACAAATTTGGGCAAAATTCCCACAGCAGCAGAGCATTTTGAGTGGAACGGTTTGCGCGTGGAAGTAGTGGATATGGACGGGAATCGAGTTGATAAAATCTTGGTAATGCCGATCGACTCAGCGGGCGATCGACCTAAAACCGAACCAAAAACCTAAAACTAAAAACCATGTAATTTTAATCCATCGACATAATACCCGTAGGGGCGGGTTCACCAACCATCATCGCCGGAAACAAACAATCTCAAAAACCCGCCCCCACCCAACGATAAATCATCACCTACATTTAGGAATTAAATATAAATATCAGGTTGATGTGAATTATTGGTGAGTGGGGCGGGTTTTTATATATTGTTGGTTATCGTTATATATTGTTGGTGAACCCGCCCCTACGAGTTCGCAAATTGTACAATAACGAATCAACCAGACATAATATCACTTCTTCTTTTTTATTTCATCTTTCCGCAAAGATTCCAGAATAGAACGGCCCACATAATTGCTGAAAACTACCTCTCCAGCTTGATTGTAGTGGCAGCAGCTATCTACATAAACAGCATCTTTTGTCTTGTCAAAAACATTGACAGCATTCACTAGAGTGATATTATTTTTTTCTAAATTAGGAAACTTTTTGAAAAGAGCCGGATATCCAATTTGCACAGCTTTAGCATAAGGAGTATCCTTGTTAAAAGCAATCTGCTTTTCGGCTTCACCAAACACCCTTTTCGTCTGATAATATTGATTAGGCTGAAGAACATGAAAATAAGGCACCTTACTAGCAGACAGCACTTTTTGCATAAAAATTGAACTTTTCGCCCAATTCTGGGCCATTTGTTCAAAAGCAGCATCATCTTTTATAACAGAATTGTTAAGATTGATATAAATCACGCTGCCGCCGTCATCTTTTTTTTGTTTAGTCCGTTCTTTTTCAAACTTAATAACATCGGTTTTATAGTTATTAACTAGATTTTGAACGTAAACAGAAGTCAAAGCATCGCACGCAGCTAAAGAACAGTTTTGCAAACGTTCCAAACCCTGACTAATCCTAGCTTTATTTTCTTGGATTCTGATAGTTGCTTTCATCGCTTTGGTAGAAAGGCTATTATTCGCCAAGCTAGTCAACGGCAAAATATGCTGAATGCTTGGCATCGCCAAATCGACTTGATTTTTATTGTTTAAGTTAGAAAGTGCTACTTCATTAAAACCATCTATATTGACGACCAGATCCAGTTCTTGCCCTAAAGCCAAAAAATAGTTTAAAATCAATAATTGCTGGGGTTGTTTGTAGCCACCGGTAGCAAAAGACAAAATTACAAATTCTTTATCTTTCAAACCCGGAAGCTGCTTGAGGTATTGAGGTAAAATTTTGTTTTGAACTTCAAATATTCCATAATTAGAAGCCACAGAACCGCCAAAAACTCCGATAATAAATTGATTGGGTTTAGTCTTTTTGAAAGGGTAATCGTAAGGTGAGAGAAACCCATAGTTGTTATTTTTAAAACCGGGGCGAAAGTCAGGGCCTGGTTTCTGAATGAACCCAAAAAAAGGATGAAATCTTTCGACTATAGACTCATTGAGTCGCACTCCTTCTAAATTAATTCCCAAGGCAGATTTATCTTGCGTCTTTTCTCTCGTATAGAAAAATTGCTTGTGCTTGACAAAATACCATGCCAGGGAGCCAAGTTCCAGGAAAACCAGTAAAAGCACTAAATTAATCAAAGTTATCTTGAGGAATTCTTGCCCTTTTTTGAGAAATTTTAAATCTTTCATAAACCTCTATTTCGACTCTCTTACTACTTTAATAATGGAACTAGAAACATAGTTTGCCAATACTTCGTCTCCGACTGAATTATAGTGGCAGCAGGCATCTTTGTAAACCGTCTCTTTTGTATTGTCTAAAATATTCACTGCGCTAAAAACATTAACCCCAGCTTTTTGCAAATCATCGACTTTGGACAACAATACCGGATAACCTTTTTTCACACCTTCAATGTAAGGACTCTTGTTGTCGATCGCGATTTCGTTTTCCTTGGCGGTAAACGCTCGCTTAGTGGGATAATACTGGTTGGGCTGGATAAAGTGAAAATACTTAATCTTTCTACTTGATAAAATTTGATTCATCCCGATCGACGATTCATACCACATCGATGCCATTTTGTCAAAAGCAGCGGCCTCCTGCAAAACAGAGTCAGCTTTGGGAATGTACACTATACTGCTATTTGCCGTGTCTGGGTTGGATGGTTTGACTTGCGAATCGTACTTGACAACGGCTTGCTGGTAATTGTTGACTAATTGTTTCACCTGTAGCGAGGTGACAGCGTGACACAAAGCAAGTTGACAAGTTGGTAATTTGTCAATACCTGCTTTCAACTGTTTTTTGTTTTCGTTAATTTGCACGATCGAGCTCATCGCTTCCGGTGACAAGTTGTTGTTGGCTAAACCAGTCAGAGGCTGTATGTGCTGAACGCTGGGCATTCCTATTTCTACTTGGGCTTTGTTGTTTAAATTTGACAGTGCTACTTCGTTAAAACCGTCAATATTAATGACTAAATCTAACTCTTGACCCAAAGCCAAAAAGTAATTTAAAACTAATAATTGTTGGGGCTGTTTGTAGCCGCCGTTGCCAAAATTTAAAACAATAATTTCTTTGTTGGCAAATTCTGGATAAGTCTTCAATTTGTTAGACAATCTGCGATTGACGTATTCATCAACTGCAAAATTATTTGCAACTGAACCGCCAAAAACTCCGATAATAACTTGATTTTTATTGGTTTTAACAAAGGGATATTCGTATAGTGAAAAAAAGCCTTGTTTGTTGACTTTTAACTTTAATTTTTCATTGGTGAAAGCACCTTGTTTGAGTACATAGCCAAAAAGTGGGTGCAGTCTTTCTACGATAGATTCATCAAGTCTAATGCCGCTCCTTTCAATATCTTCTACTACTTTTTCTTTGGCTTTAGTTCGGGTATAAAAAAATTGTTTTTGATTGATAAAATAAAAAGCTAGCGATAAAGCTTCCAGACAAATAAAGGCGATCGCCAAATTAACCGCGATTATAATTAATATGTTTTTGCTTTTTTTTAGCGCCGTTGAATCTTTCATGAAATTTGACTGATTACGGTTGTTTTTTGGGTACTTGAGACTGCTTCAAATTTTCGCACAAATTTCGGTTAATCAGGATACTAGCCAGCCGATGTCCGAGTTCATTCCAGTGACCTCCACAGGGTACAGAATTATCAAAACCGTGGGCGCAGACTTGATATTTTTCCGTGTAACCTTGGATCTGTTCGGATAAATTTAGTACCCGAAAACCCTCGCGCGCGCCCAATTTTTCCAGCCGCCTATCGGGATAAAACAAATCCTGAATGTTGTTTTTTTTCATAAAATCTTTTCGCCGATCGGCCTCCGGTCTAACTTGCATCGGATCGCCGATTGTCACCACCAAAAAATCAGCATTTTTCTGCACGACTTCATTCCGCATCGTCACAATCAAACCCTCTGTCACCCTCCAAGCCTCTTCCCAAGCTGCATTCTCAGGTTCCTTGAGGTTTTTGGTACTTAAAGTGGTAAAATCCTCAGATAACTCGCGCTTTTTCCTTTCTAAGTCTACTTTTTTAATAACCTGCAAAATGCGCGAATTTTTGACGATCAAACGGGGCATTCGGTCTACAAAGGAAACTGCTCTTTCGTTGCGATCGATCGGCGGCAGATTGCGAAAAGACATATCCGGTACTAACTTGCCGCTAGCATCATAAGCAAAAAATGGTCGGTAAAGGTCATATTCCAATTTCGGCGAATTATTAATCACATCATTGCCAATAAAAAAAGCAAGAATTACAATATCAGGATTGTAATCCCACACTTTTTTTCGCAGCATTATCAATTCTTGAGCAGTACCGTAACCCTGCACGCCGAAATTCATGACCTCAACATTTTTCCGTCCCTTAACAGCTTCGCAGTTGCCTAACTTTCGTTCCAATTTTGACCAGAAAGTTTGTTCGACAGGTACCTGAATTGCTTCGGTGAAAGAATCGCCCAAAACCGCAACGCGCAAAGTATTTGGAGGTTTTGCTTTGGTATGTTCACGATGATCGCGCAAACCCTCGCTATTCACCTGCACAAAACTCGCACCTTCCCCATTCCACTCGCCCGACACACCAGGTTTCAGCTTCCAGCCCAAATTCGGATCGGAAGTGTGAAAACGAGTTGGCGCCGAGTCTGCGAAATCTCCTATTTTTGGATAGCCCTCAACTTTAGCAACTCGCAATCCAATTTCACCAATTACCACCCCCATCAATAAACCGCCGAGTGTCAAACCCAAATTGACACCCAAATCTTTCAACTTGCTCATTATTTCAAAACAGCGTGTAAATAAATGGAGCAATCACAGAACCCTGACTCAATACAATCAAAGCTCCCAAAAAGACTAAAGTCACAATGAGCGGCAACAGCCAATACTTTTGGCGTTCTTTCATAAACGCCCACAAATCTTTGAGAAAATCTAAAGTTGCTTCAAACACTTAAAAAGGACGCTCCATACTAACTTTTGTTCTTGCTTTACTGGGGACGCGGTAAGTATCCATTTTCGGATTTAGTTTGCGCCGCATGGCATCTTCGCCGAAAATGTTTTTGATCACTCCCATCGGCCAAACTATCAGGTAAAAAACTATCCCTAGGACGATCGGCGTTTCGATTTTGTTAAGAATAATTCCAAAGCGCATCCACCCGTGATAAACGGGATTAAGCGATTTCGGCGCAACCAATGCTAGCAGCACCAGAACTCCGCAGATTGCCCAAGGCCACCAAGGTAGAGAATGCCGCCGCAGTAAAGGTACTGCTAAACCGAACAGCACTCCAATCAAGCCGCCAATTAGCAGCCCGAAATCGCGCAAGCCTTTTTTGTCGAGTTTTTTAATTTCTTCGCTCATTAGAAATGGGGAATTTGGAATGGGGAATTGGTTATTAGTTATTAGTTATTCGTACCAACTAATAACTAATAACTAATGACTAATAACTAAGGACTCATGACTAATCTAGTTCAAATTCATTTTTCCAAGCATCATCTTGTTTCCAAGGAATTTGTTCGGACTTGGGAAGCAAGTAATTTTCCAAAACCAGATAGTCCATTTCGGTTCGCATGAAACAGCGGTAAGCATCCTCTGGAGTGCAAACAATGGGTTCGCCTCGGACGTTGAAAGAAGTATTTACCACAATTGAACAGCCCGATCGCTTTTCAAAATGGCTGATTAAGTCATAGTAGCGAGGATTCGTTTCTTTGTGAACAGTTTGAATGCGAGCCGAGTAATCGACGTGGGTGACAGCCGGAATCTCCGATCGCGGAATGTTGAGCTTTTCAATGCCAAACAACTGCTCTTGTTCGGGAGTCATCGGAATGCGGAGACTGGATTTGACAGGTGCTACCAATAGCATATAAGGACTAGAATGGTCAATCTCGAAATAATCCGCAACTCGTTCGGCTAAGATTGACGGAGCAAAAGGTCGAAAAGATTCCCGATATTTAATTTTCAGGTTCATCACGGACTGCATTTTAGCACTGCGGGGATCGCCAATGATCGATCGACCACCCAGAGCCCGGGGCCCAAATTCCATCCGCCCCTGGAACCATCCCACCACATTTCCCTGTTCCAAAATTTCCGCCAACTGCGGCATTAATTCGGCATCGTCCAATCGATGATAGCTAGCTTTGACAGCATCCAAATATTCGAGAATTTCTGCTTCAGTAAACCTCGGGCCCAAATATGAGCCCCGCATTTGATCGTGACAAGTTAAATGAGCAACAGACTTCGCCACAGTTGCCACCGCTTGGTTCGCAGTGAGAACTTCAGTCCTCTCCTCAACCGCTGCGTTTGTAGTGACAAGTTCAGTTTTGAGGGATTCTATACTATTTGCTGTCGAGTTGGCGATCACAGTGCGAGTTTGTTCGCAATACTGATACCAAATCGCCAAAGCCGCGCCCAAAGCACCGCCAGCATCTCCCGCCGCCGGCTGAATCCAAATATCTTTGAAAATACCTTCCCGCAAGAGTCTGCCGTTAGCAACACAGTTGAGAGCAACGCCGCCGGCCAGACAAAGATAATCGACATCCAATTCTTTTTTAACTGTTCTGCAAAGTCGCAAAACAACTTCTTCGGTAACAACTTGAATGGAAGCTGCAATGTCCATTTCTCGCTGAGTCAATTTTCCTTCAGCTTGACGCGGCGGCCCTTCAAACAGTTCGTCAAACTTCTTGTTTGTCATGGTTAAGCCAACTGTATAGTTGAAATAATCCATGTTCAAACGGAAAGTTCCGTCATCTTTGAGGTCGATTAAATAGTTGAGAATCTTATCTACATACTTGGGTTCGCCGTAAGGTGCTAAACCCATGAGTTTGTATTCGCCAGAGTTGACTTTGAAGCCGGTGTAATAGGTGAAAGCTGAATAAAGCAAACCCAAGGAGTGGGGAAAATCGATTTCCCACTGAGGTGTCAGTTGGTTCCCGTCTCCCAACCAAACCGAGGTTGTTGCCCACTCGCCCACGCCGTCGAGGCACAAAACGGCTGCTTTTTGAAACGGGCTGGGGAAAAATGCCGATGCTGCGTGGGATTGGTGGTGTTCGGTAAATAGCAGAGATGGCAGTTTATTTGTTTTGCAGTTTGCTATTGCTGCCAGATCTCTTTTGAGCATGGTTTTGAGGTAAAGCTTTTCTTTGAGCCATATCGGCATGGCGGCTAGGAAAGAGCGAAAACCTTGGGGTGCGTAGGCTAAATAGGTTTCGAGAAGGCGCTCGAATTTGACTAAAGGTTTGTCGTAAAAGACTATTTGATCGAGTTCCCGCAAATCTATTTGCGCTTCTTTCAAGCAATAAGCGATCGCATTCTTAGGGAATCTGGCGTCATGCTTTTTGCGGGAAAATCTTTCTTCCTGCGCTGCTGCTATAATTTCTCCGTCGCGAATTAAGGCTGCGGCGCTGTCGTGATAGTACGCCGAGATTCCAAGTATGTTCATCGCTCTCCTCACAAATCGCAATGCGTTTGCTTTTGACTATTTAGAATAGCTAACGATTATAGCTGCATAAGTGCTGATTGGGAATTGAATTTTGCGATCGCCTCTAATTTTACCTGGATTGATGTCGGTGGGCAGCCCTCGGGCGATCGGCTCTTAGACAGCATTTAACTTAGCGCCGGCTTATCCTGCGCCCCCAAGCTCTGAAGTAAGTTGCCACCGGGAATTGATAAAATTCACCGATCAACCACAGCACAATGCCTAAATGCGACAAAAAAGCTAAGCCTGTCCAAGCTACGGGCAGCCACGACAACCGGCTGCCGGGAACCGGGGGAAAATAGTAAGCTGAAAGTCCCAGCAAGGTAGTGGGAAGGAAAACTAGACCAATAGCCGCTGCCAAGTAGGGCCATCCGAATTCTACCCCTTCGAGGTGCGCTCCTATCCACTGTTTGCCGTTCCAGTGCCAAGTTACGGGCGGTTGGCGGTCTGCCATTTGGAGCGATTGTCTTTCAACGCTTGCGGTATAAATGTGCTGGCAGAAGTTGCAAGCTAGGGCATCCATCATCGGCATGGTAGAAATTTGACCGGTGCGGCACACGGGACAGGGATATGTATCTTGAGGGTTGAAAGGTCGGGTTGATTTTTTGAAAATCTGCATAGATCAGGCTGTTTGTCAAGATATTGAGCGATCTTAACAAAGTACAGAGATTATGGGTTGGCTGATGGCGGTTTTTGTATCTAGATTAGATATCTTGCTCTCGTCAAATTCACCCCCCTTATTAAGGGGGGAAACAAGAATAATCTTGCCCCCTCCCCTTACTAAGGGGAGGGTTGGGGTGGGGTGCATTGTATTTTTGCAAGAGTTCTATTGTTGGTGATTTAACAGGTTTTTTCAGGCCTACTCGCCCCTACAGGTTAATGCGGCTTGATATTAGACCTCTTCAATAATTATTATTGTGGAACAGGCATCCTGCCTGTTCAAGACTGGCAATTCTTGCGATGTCTATTGAATGATTCGGATTAATTGCGGTGATTGTTGCTGTACCGAATTCTGGCTCCTGCCCAGTGAAGTTTTTCCCTCAAAGTGTTGAAATAAGAATAGTTTTCCCGCAAAATAATAAACTGGGCTTCGCAGTCTGCCCTCCGCACGTCTACGCGCTGTCCTGGCCAAATTGCAGTACCCAAAATGCCGTCTGTCCAGAGTTTGGTACTGAGTTCGTAATCTGCTAAAGGCCAAATGCTGACGACTGAACCGGGCGGGAGGACGATCGCCCGACTGGATAAACTCAAAGGGCAAATCGGAGTAACTGCGATCGCCTCCATTCCCGAGTGCATAATCGGCCCGTTGGCAGATGCGGTGTAGCAAGTCGAACCGGTGGGAGTTGCCACAATTAAACCGTCGCCTTGATACTGATCGACTACTTCGCCGTCAACTTCCATTTCTAGAATACAGCTCGGCATTCGATCGGCTGAAGCAGGTTTGACACACATTTCATTTAGTGCCAAAAATCGATCGCTTTGGGGTTCGAGATTGGTTCTGTTTCCCTCAAAAACTGTTGCCTGCAACATCATCCGCGTCTGCACAGCATACCTGTCTTCCGCAAGTCTGTCCCAAATCTCCTCAGTATTTTGGAAATCCTCAAAAGACTCGGTTAAAAAACCCAGATGTCCCCCCACATTCGCTGCCAAAATCGGGATGCCATCAGCCGCCAAATTCCGCGCCGCAGCTAGGGCAGTACCGTCGCCCCCCAGAACTACCGCTAAATCAATTGGGGTATTACTAGAAGCTAAAAACACCGGATACGGGTTATCTTTCGGGCCACTGGGCCCCATTAAAACCTGACAGCCGCGACTTTCTAATTGGCGGGCACACTGTTCTGCCCACCGCTGGCTGAGGGTATCTCTGGCTTTGTGGGCGATAATTACTTGTTTTAGTTGCACAACCTATCGATTTTAGATTTTAGATTTTGGATTTTGGATTGTTAGATTTTAGACTGAATTGCCGCGATCGTCCCGGTCGTAGTGCACATCGATTTGAGATTTGAGATTTGAGATTTGGGATTTTAGATGATTAGATTTTAGACTGAATTGCCGCGATCGGGACGATCGCACTGTACTCGGAAAAATATTATTCCGATGCCGCAGGGCATCTCCCCTCGGAGACTCTCCCTCTGGTTTATAGTAATTCCAAAAAGTAATCCAATTTTTGGTAAGCTGCAAACCCTTATCTCATATCAATTCCGGTTAGATCGGAATGATTAAACCACAGAGGACGCAGAGGAAGGGAAGAGAGATGAATAATTCCGATGAAGGGCGGATTTGATATCATCTGTTATGCCCAATTCTTTAATCGAAACGAAAATCTAAAATCTAAAATCTAAAATCGTATTACCCGTCGCTGCGGCTGGATTTGGGCCGTGGCCAGATAATGCTGGAATCGGCCGCGAGTAGGCTAGAAACTGCGCTCGCCCCAAAGCGGTTGAGGTGGCTGGGGTCAACAAAATAGTCATTGCGGCCAGGCCACCGCTGGGACAAGTCGCGGAAAGCGAAGCCTTTTTGCCGCGAGAGTTGCTGCATTCGCTGCCGGAACTGCTGTTCGGCCCGCAGGCGAGTTCCGTCTAAATAGTCGTTGGTGAGGGGTAAATTGACGAAAATTAGGGGAATTTTGCGAGCTTTGGTAAATGCTACAACTGAATTAAAGGCTGTTGCTTGTTTGCCTCCGAGGTTGAAGTTTTCGTAGTCGCGATCGTACTGACCTGAAACGTAAGCGCGTTCTCGATAATAAGTGTTGGGATTGTACTTGCCCGACATAGCCATGAATCCGTTGGAGTCGATCGAATCTGCCAATTGGTTGACTTGTCTGATGGCTACTGTTGTCCGTCGTGAGACTGGAATCAATTGTGCTTTTTGAGTTGCTGCATCCGCTGCGATTGGTTTTAACTCATATCTTGCAGCATTCTCAGCAACGGGCAAGATGCCCGTTCCACTAGAGAGGGATTTGATTGTGGGGAGTAGGGGTTGGGTGTCAGCAACGGGCAAGATGCCCGTTCCACTAGAGAGGGATTTGATTGTGGGGAATAGGGGTTGGGCATCTTGCCCGCCCGTGAAAGGTTGATCGATAGAGGTAAATGCTTTGCGGAAAGTGTTGTTAGCGCAGGGCTGCGGGAATCTGTAACACACCGGAATCACATTCGGTTCATCCAACTCCAGTTGGGGGCGAATGCCTGCTGCTAAAAGTTGGCTGCCTTCAGAATCGACGATCGAATTAAAAGTGCGATCGTCTCGGCCGCTGTTAAATGCCCGCACACCATCCGCCCAGACAATCATTTGAGGCAAATGACCGGGCTTCAAAAGTCGCCGCAGTTGAAAGTCAACTACTTGTGCAGTTGCGCCGTTGACTGAAAAGTTAAATACTTTTAAGCCCGGACGGCCCCTTTGGGCCAAAGATTGTTTTAGTTGTTTGGGATCGACGCCCTGCAATGCCCGCGAACTACCGACAATCAAAACATCTGGTGGGCCGACCGCAGCAACGTAGGATAGGTAAAGTTCGAGTTGTTCGTTTAGCAAATCGCTGCTGAAGCTGACTGTACTGGCTTGCGATCTGGTTGCGCTCGCTTGCTGCTGGGAATAAACCAGGTTTCTCATGTACTCGATTACTTTTTTCTCCGCAAACGCCCGTCTGGGACTGCCGGGGGGAACGGCTTGCATCCAGGCGACGGCCTGCACCCACAGGGCGGCTACTTCGTCCCAGTCTTCTTTTGAATTGGCTGATTGAGCCAAATTAGAAGCTTGGGTGGCAAAGTTAATTGACTCCGTGAAGGCATCGTTTTGCGGGCAAGAGGGAACGCTGAGGGATTTTCTGGTTTTGTTGCGGTTTTGAGCTAACAGAGACGTTGGGGACTGCGCTAGGACGGCGGATTCGATCGAACCCGATGGCGCTGCGGTGTTGAGTGGCTTCGTTGACGAACATCCCAAAGTTACGGCTAGCAAGGCGGCTGCGGCGCAGGTACGTTTGAGGATTCTGGTGCTGATGCTAGCAATGTAGCGGCGAATCATAAAGCTTTCAGCGATCGCGAAACATTACTAGATATTACTAATTATCCGGCGGATCGAGCAATTAGCTCAAACAGATGTTTTAACCATTCTATAAAAATTAAGGCGATCGGGGAATCGCAGCTAAGCACCTGCGCTGTTATTGCTTGTCCCATCGGCATTGCAGGCGTTTTCTGCCATGCCAGCCAAGTGTGGATTAGCGCTTTGGGATGATGAATGAAAGTGTAGCGGTTAAGTCCGGCTTGTTCGAGCTCTTGTAAAATTGCTTCGGCTTTCGGATGCAGGGTGTCGCCAGGGGGGATGAGATAGGCGACAAAATCTTCTAACATTCCAGGAAGTTGATTGTTTGGCATCAACCAAACTCCGACGCGAGGCAAGTATGGATCTGAAGGTGTGCAAACCCAGCCTTCGGGAGGGGGAAATTGGGGGATGTCTCGATAGCCGCTCGAACTCAGTTTATCTTTAAGAGATTGCCACCGCCCACTTAAATTGCGATCGGCATCTACCACAATTCCCAAGGTGCGTAAATCCTCTGCTTTCAATCTTTCTGGCAAGCCATTTAGCAGCGCTTCAACTCCTTCTGTACCTTCTTCTTGCGGTACTTCGACGGAAAATGTTTCTGGCAGTTGATATTGCTGGCACAAAGCCCAGATTACGTGTCGGTCATTCTTACCTTCTACCAATAACTGTTGAGGTTTTGATTGAGGAGGTTTTCGTGCTTTTGGCATCAGCGCACCTCGATACTTTGGCGCACTGCAACGGACAATTCATCGGGAGTGTATTCAACTGCACGAATATCCTCACCGCGCCGACTCAAGCGAAATAATTTGCCAACAGAACTATCTTCTGACTGTTCTAAGGCTTCTTGAAATGCGGCTATGCAGTCCCAACTGTGGGTAGTTGCAAAGACTTGAACGTTCAATCGCTGTGCTGTTTCAAATATCAATCGCCACATATCAGTTTGGGTTTGATAGTAAAGACCTGTATCAATTTCATCAACCAACAAAAACCCATTCTCTGATGAGACGGCTACCATTGCTATACTAAGAATTCGTTGCATACCCTCTCCCATACTGCCTAGAGGAATTGGGTGATTCTGTCCTCTAATTTTAATCAAAATACCACTGTTATTAGTGGGATTACTGGTAAAACTAATACGTTCTACATCGGGTTCTAAGATTTGCATTGCTGCTACTACGCTTTCTTCTTTTGGTGTCAGTGTAATAGCATCCCAAAGCCCAGCCATTTTGTTAAAAGTTATTGCCGTAGTTTTGAGTAAATTAAAATTATCTTGACTGGAACCAACAAGCGATAAATAGTTATTATTTCTATCGGTCAATTTAGAAGAAACTAGATGAGCAATAGAAGCATCGCGCAGCAGTGAAATTTTGACTGTGGCATTCTGATTGTAGTAAGCAATTAATTCCCATGCTAAAAAGCTTGTTTTTAGTTCTTCAGCTACCGGAATTATCAATTGTTGGTTTGTAGGGTTTGCTTGAATTTTGAGGGAGAGTAGTTCTTCTTTCTGAGATTGAATGTAAATGCTTTGATCTGGGGTTAGTTGATGTCCGTAAAAAATATGTTCAAATTCATACTTGCTGCGGTTTACTGCTTGACCCGGTGCAAGTTGATTTTTTATGTTGCTCATTTCGCCACGGCCATTTAGTACATCAAACAAAGCTTGAATATTCTGTTGTTGGACTAATAAATAAATGGCTTCCAAAAAAGTAGTTTTACCGCTATTGTTCTGACCGACTATCAGATTAACCCTAGCTAGCTCGTCGATATGAAAATCTTTAAAACAGCGATAATTTTGGATGGTGAGATCGCGCAACATGGATTCCTCGCATATTAACTAAATTCTATCATTTCTCGGTTCAGACTAGAAACCCGTATGGGATTCGATGACTGCTTCGGCTTGCAGGGCGATCGACCTCAATTTATCCAATGTATCCTGGTTCGCACTCTCCCACAACCCCCGCTGACGAGCTTCTAGCAATCTTTCCGCCATATCTCGCAGTGCCCAAGGATTGTTTTCTTGAATAAATGTCTGGACTTTCTCATCAAAAATGTAAGCCTCGGCGATTCCTTCATACATAAAATCCTCTACACAATTTGCCGTAGCATCGTAAGCAAACAAAAAATCAACTGTTGCTGCAATTTCAAAAGCACCTTTGTAACCGTGGCGCATCGCACCTTCTATCCATTTGGGATTCACAGCCCTACTGCGATAAACCCGCGCAATTTCTTCTCTGAGTTGTCGCACTTTTGGATTTTCAGGGATTGAATTGTCTCCGAAATAGGTTTCAGGATTTTTGCCTTGCAAATTGCGAATTGCGGCCGTCATTCCGCCTTGGAATTGATAATAATCGTCGGAGTCGAGGATGTCGTGTTCGCGGTTGTCTTGGTTTTGCAAAACTATTTGCATTTGGCCGAGGCGTTTTTCAAATGCTTCGGGTGCAGAACATCCCCATTCACCCCCCCTAACCCCCCCTTGTAAAGGGGGGGGACAAGAGTTGGAATTAACCCCGCCTTGTAAAGGAGAGGAATTAGATTTAGCCCCCCCTTGGTAAGGGGGGGTTGGGGGGGTATTCTCTGGTGGTAAAGGAGAGGAATTAGATTTAGCCCCCCCTTGGTAAGGGGGGGTTGGGGGGGTACTTGTATAGGCGTAACTGCTCCAATTAATGTAAGCTTTTGCTAAATCGGCGTCGTTTGTCC
The DNA here is from genome assembly GCF_036705145.1 of Microcoleus sp. B5-D4. Taxonomy (NCBI): domain Bacteria; kingdom Bacillati; phylum Cyanobacteriota; class Cyanophyceae; order Oscillatoriales; family Microcoleaceae; genus Microcoleus; species Microcoleus sp. B5-D4. The sequence goes on from NZ_JAUBTV010000063.1 coordinate 31,235, forward strand.
AGTTTTGAGCTTCAATTATGCCTTGAAGTCCTGCGCCGTAAGCACCCGGTTTTGAGCCAAACACTCGAAATTGCGATCGCCCTTGCGCCTCTTCCTGACTCAAACCTGTAGATTCCCAATACAAAATCTCTTCCTTAACTTGTGCTGCTAAAGGGTTGTTTTCTGGCGATTCGTCTAAATCTGCCACAGCTTTTACCGCACTGTCAAACAAATCAATTAAATTAAAAAAAGCATCGCGGAAAAATCCCGAAATTCGCAAAGTAACATCAACGCGCGGCCGCCCCAAAACAGAAACTGGCAAGATTTCAAAATCTACAACCCGGCGCGAAGGGCCATCCCAAACTGGTTGAACTCCTATCAGCGCCAAGGCTTCGGCTATGTCGTCTCCCCCCGTCCGCATGGTGGATGTTCCCCACACGGACAAACCCAAAGTTTTCGGATATTCGCCGTTTTCTTGGGTGTATCTTTCGATTAAAGTTTCAGCGGCAACTCGGCCAACTCTCCAGGCGGTTTCTGTGGGAATGGCGCGGATATCTACTGAGTAAAAATTGCGACCTGTGGGCAATACGTCTGGTCTGCCGCGAGTGGGCGCGCCGGATGCGCCGCTGGGTATGTGCCGCCCATCTAGTCCGCGCAACAGGTTGGTAATTTCTTGGTTTGTTTGGAGGAGTGAAGGTAAAAGATAGTTGTTTATCCAGTCTAATTCTTGTTGGGTTGCTTCTCCGATTTGGAAATTTTTAACTGCAGATGAACGCGGAGAAACGCGGATGTTTTCGATTAAATTATCTACTAATTCAGCGGCTTTTTCTTCGAGTTCTGCTGTTAAATCGCCTGCTGTGCGGTGCTGAATTATTGAGGTGGGATCGGCCGTTAACGGGTCGAAATCGTAGCCTGAGTCTGCTGCTAGGGCGCGGGTTAAGCCCGATCGCCCGTTGGTGGGATGGCGGGCGATCGCAATTATCAAATCTCTCAACTGTCTACCTTCGGGACACTGCCCGAAAATGTGCAATCCGTCGCGAATTTGGGATTCTTTGAGTTCGCAAAGATAGCCGTCTGTGCGGGTAATAAATTCTGTAAATTCCGATTTATTTAGTTGTATTCCTAAGTCTTTATCTAAGTTTTCTTTGTTGGTGAGGGCGAGAATGCGATCGCGAATCATGGGCAATCTGGACGGATCTAAACTTTGGGCTTCGCAATACTCATCAATTAAGGTTTCCAACTGCTGCAAAGGCCCGTAGAGTTCGGCGCGAGTCATCGGCGGTGTCAGGTGGTCGATAATCACGGCTTGCGATCGTCTTTTTGCTTGGGAACCTTCCCCCGGATCGTTGACAATGAATGGATAAAAATTCGGCATCGCGCCTAACGCTACTTCTGGATAACATTTGTTAGACAATGCTATACTTTTACCGGGAAGCCATTCTAAATTGCCGTGTTTTCCAGCATGAATTATAGCGTCAATTCCCAACTTTTCGCGCAGCCAGTAATAGTAAGCTAGATAATTGTGAGTTGGTTCTAAGTCGGGTGCATGATAGTTCAAACTAGGGTCAATTTCATATCCCCGCGATGGTTGAATTCCTACAAATACATTACCGAACTGAATCCCCGGAATCGGAAAAGACGTATTGTTACTTATAAAGTCTTGTGCATAGCTTCCCGGAATCCCCCATCTTTTACAAATCCCATCTTGCACTTCCTGCGGCAAACTAGCAAAATATTCTTCATATTCTGCCAAATCCAAAGATTGATGAACAGGCCGCAATTCGCGTCCTTCCGGGTCATTTGTCACGCCCGAAGTCAGGAGTTCAATTAACTCGTTGCCGCTAGCGGGGATGTTTTCAATTTGATACCCAGCTTGCTGCATAGCTTTGAGGATTTCGACACAGCTAGCGGGTGTATCTAAGCCGACGCCGTTGGCTAAGCGGGCGTTGCGAGTGGGGTAATTTGCTAGAATTATGGCGATGCGTCTGTTAGCGGCTGGGGTTTGTTTCATTTTCACCCAATTCGCGGTTAAATCTGCTACAAATGAAATGCGATCGCCCGCTGCTACATAGCCTACTACATCTGTTTCTAATTCGCTGTTCCAAGTCTGTACGGCTTTAAAAGAAACAGCCCTAGTAATGATTTTTCCGTCTACTTCCGGCAATGCTACATTCATCGCCACATCCCGGGGCGAAAGCCCCTGAAGTTCGGTTTCCCACTGTTCCAAACCGCCACCGCTGAAGATTGCTTGCAATACGGGAACGTCTAAGGATTTTAAGCTGTTTTGTGCCGGTTCTTGACTGCTGAAACCGGAGACTGCAAAACTTGTGGTGTTGAGCAATAATTGAATTGGTTCTGATTCTTTAGGTTGGAAATATTCCAGCAATTCTATTTGCAAATCTGGTTCCCGCAAAGAAGACACAAAGACGGGAACTGGGACTAAATTTCGCTCTGCTAGAGCTTGACAAAGTGCATCAATTGGTGCTAAGTTTCCTGATAAGTAATGAGCACGATAAAATAAGATTCCGACTTTAGATGTAGTTGGTAAACCCGGAGATCCCCCCCAGCCCCCCTTAGCAAGGGGGGAGGAAGAAGTTGTCAAAGTCCCCCTTGTTAAGGGGGATTTAGGGGGAGCAGCGTCGGTTGGTAAACCCGGAGATCCCCCCCAGCCCCCCTTAGCAAGGGGGGAGGAAGAAGTTGTCAAAGTCCCCCTTGTTAAGGGGGATTTAGGGGGATATGAATCTGGTTGTAAAGTTGCAAAACACGCCCGCGCCTGTCCGCCCCAATCATAAATTCCGACGCGGGAAACTGTTTGAGGTAGGGGTGGATTGTAAGCAGTTTTCAGGCAAGTATCGGCTGCAAATTTGAGTGCGTTAACAAAGTTTTGGACTCCGCCTTCTGTGAAGTAACGCCACAGTTTATTGACTGCTGATAGCGATACATTTGAATGGCTGATTAAATCGGGATCGGGACTGTCTTCTCCCGGCATTACAATCAGTGAGGCGTTAGTTTTTTGCACCGTTTCTCGCAGAATTTCTAACCCGTAAGACCAATAAGAACGCCCTCCTAAAAGTCTTAAGATTATTACCTCTGCGCGTTCTAAAACTTCCTCGGCATAAGTATCAATTGTTAGTTGTTGCTGCAACTGAAGCAGGTTTACTGCCCGCACTTTGGGGAATTTTGCCGGCATTTTGGATGCGGCGGCTGCGAGTGTTTGAATGTCGGTGTCAGCAGCACTAATAAATACTATTGGTGCTGGGGTTTGCTGAATAAAAATTACTCCTTCTGCTTGAGGGTTCCAACCTCCGGGTGTGGCTGCTATTTTGTGCATTAATTTTTTTTATCTTAATAAATAGTGAGAGAAAGTGCGATCGCCTTGAGTATAACATGACTTATAGATAAATAAAGGCTAGGGCTTGTTTCTCAACCCGGACATCCCCGCCCAACCGAGAGAGGGCGGGCACGGGGAGTAGGGGTCGCACCGCCCCTAAATTCGGGGGGAGAATGAGCGTCAATCGATTTTAGATTTTAGATTTTAGATTTTAGATTTACTTGCGCGAGATAAATGCGGGGGCAATAAGTGATTTTCGATTTTCGATTTTGGATTGATTCCACGGATAAATCACGTGGCGAATACCCTCAAGAAATTCGTGGTCAAAGTCCGGGAAATCTCAACCTATAAACTGATAAATAAAACTCCCAAAATCATGATTCCGGCCCCTAATAATCTTTGTTGAATATCTTTTTCCTTAAAAATTAAATGACCGAACAATACACCCATTAACACGCTAGTACGCTTAATCGCGATCACTTGCACTACGAAAGTTAATGTCAAAGCTTGCATTTGAAAAAGCACTCCAATAGCATTGAAAGACCCCATAGCAGCTAGCATTGGTAATTGTTTGAGAATTTTTCGCCCTGGATTTGGGGTTTTGTGCAATAAAACTGGCAGTAGCAAGACACTGATTGTACCAAACAAAGAGAATAACCAAAAAATAGGGGAGGAATTTGTAACTCCTATTTTGTCAAAATTTGAGGCAATACTCCATAGCAATGCGACGATTAACATCAATTTTGGCCCTGGTTCATCCAGGAGTGCTTTGAATGGGGCTAAATATCCTTTAGATTTCTCTTTTATATTTAATAAATAAGAGCCGAGTACGATTAGTAAAATGCCAATATAATCAAAGATTTTGGGATATTCCCCGACAATTAATGGTGAAGTTACCAACATAAATAATGGTGTCAAAGCTACCAGCGGTAGTGTGAGGGATAAATCTGATACTTTGATGGCTTTGATGTAGAGGAGGGATGTGACAGCGTTGATGCTACCTCCGATTAATAGGGCGAGCCAAAAATGAGAGTTTAATGGCGGAATTCCTGTATATAATACCCAGGGAATCAAAAAGATGACTGAAAAAAATGAGAGAGACCAAGCTACAACATATTCGTCACTTTTTTTGAGATTTTGTTTGCCAAAAACGTCTTTGACGGCTTCAAAGAAAGCGGTCAAGAGTCCTAAAATTAACCAAGTCATCCTAAATATGCGCTCCTGACTCGCTCGTCGTTTAGCAAATCTGCTCCAATACCTGTGAGAGTAATGTTACCAGCTTCTAGCACGTAACCCCGATCGGCAATTTGCAGTGCTAAACTGGCATTTTGTTCGACTAAAAGGATTGTAACGCCCGTGGAGCGCAGGTTTTGAATAATTGCAAAAATTTCTTTGACGATCGCAGGTGCTAAGCCTAAACTAGGCTCGTCTAATAATAGCAGTTTAGGGCGCGACATCAACGCGCGGGCGATCGCCAGCATTTGCTGTTCCCCGCCGCTGAGGGTTCCTGCTAGCTGGCGGCGCCTTTCTGCTAAGCGGGGAAATATCTCAAATTGGCGCTCTAAATCGGCTTTTACAGCCGCCGAGTCCGATCGAATATAAGCCCCTAATTCTAAGTTAGTTAACACCGTTTGCTGCGCCAAAACCCGCCGCCCTTCTGGACTGTGGGCGATTCCCAATTTCACAACTTCGTGAGCTTGGCGGCGGCTAATATCGCGCCCGCTATAAATAATTTGTCCGTGGTGTATATTAACTATTTTGGAAATAGCCCTGAGTGTGGTACTTTTGCCCGCACCGTTGGCACCGATGAGACTGACAACCTCGCCCGCATTTATCGTGAGATTAATATTTTGTAGGGCTTGAATGCCACCATAATTTACAGAAAGGTTTTTGAGTTCTAAGAGAATGTTTTGGGTTTTTTCTGGCGGGGTGTCGTGCATTTTGTGTTACTTTGAGGTAGATTCCGATTTACCGTTGGGTGGGGGCGGGTTTATGAAATTATTGGTCTTAGGCAATTATTGTTGGTGAAACCCGCCCCTACAGAATGCGTGAGAATGGTGCAAGATGTGAGTTTTATCCAATTTCGCTATATCTACATTTCATCTCCCAAATAAGCCTCTATCACAGCCGGATCGTTCCTCACAATAGCAGGCTCGCCCAAGGCAATAAGCTGACCGAAATGCAAGACGGCAATTCGATCGCACAATCCCATAACTAGCGGTACATGATGCTCGATCAATATTACAGTTAAATTGAATTGTTGGCGCACTTCGCGGATAAATTCGCTTAATTTATGCTTTTCATTGGGATTCATCCCCGCTGCAGGTTCATCTAACAGCAATATTTGCGGTTCTAGGGCTAAAGCGCGGGCAATTTCTAAGCGCCTCTGGTCGCCGTAGGGCAAGTTTTTGGCTTGTTCGCCCGCGCGATCGCCCAATCCGACTAAATCCAACAATTCTAAGGCTTTTCGCTGGGTTTTGCGTTCCATTGCGTTAGATGCTGGCAAGCCGAAAATCCCCGCCAGCACCGATAAAACTGGATTGCCCGATCGACTGTGGATGTGTCGGGCGATCGCCACATTTTCCACAGCAGAAAGTTCCCCAAACAACCGGATATTTTGAAAAGTTCTGGCAATACCTTTATTAGCAATTTGATAAGGCTTCAATTGGGAAATATTTTCATTTTGATAAATCAGGTTGCCACTAGAAGCAGGTATCAGTCCAGTCATTAGATTAAATAGAGTTGTCTTGCCCGCGCCGTTAGGGCCGATTAATCCAAAAATTTCGTGTTTTTCAACTGTAAAAGATACGTTGTTTACAGCAATTAAACCACCAAATCGGCGAGTTAATCCTTTGGCTGCTAAAACAGGATTGCTGCTTGAGACGGTAAGGGGTTCGGAAATCATAAACAAATCATAGAATATAAGATATCTAATTATGCCTTAGACTGCGGAATGTTCTTAAAGTGCGGCTTTTTAAGCAGTATTTAGGGCGATCGATTTCACCACAGACAAGCACAAATTTAGAGCACCCGGAGTCCTGAAACAGTTTGATGAGAATGTATACACAATTATTCAAATGGCTGAGACGGCTCATCAAACACAAGGATTCTGACCCATGACGAAGCACTGCCGACAAAGATTAGCTACCGTAATTGCCCTCTCGTTTCTATCTTTCACATCCCCTTTGCTGTTGACTCGCAATGCTGCGGCTGGAATTGGGGACGAACCCACAGCTAATCCCAAAGAGATTCCCTCCCTCACCGAGAAGTTAAATATTAACGATGAAACGGCACTTGATGCAGCTATTAAGCTGTTACGAAAAATAGGTGAACCAGCCATCCCTGATTGGATGGAAGCTTTGCAGGCTCAGAATTTGTCAGTCCGCCAGAGTGCTGCTGAGGTTCGGAGACAAATGGGCCTCCCTGCTATTCCTGCCCTTGTCAAAACCTTGAAAGACTCAGATGTGTCGGTTGGTGCAGAAGCTAAAACTACACTGCCGCAGCTAATTCTCTTGCTAAAAGACTCGGATGCAGAGGTGCGTAGCCGTGCAGACTATGCTTTGGGAAGGATTGGTGCAGAAGCTAAAACTGCTGTGCCACACCTAATTCTGTTGCTGAAAGACTCCGATGCAAATGTGCGTAGCCGTGCAGCCAATGCTTTGGGAAAGATGGGTGCAGAAGCTAAAACTGCTGTGCCGCAGCTAATTCTGTTGCTGAAAGACTCCGATGCCACTGTGCGTAGCCGTGCAGACTATGCTTTGGCAAGGATGCGTGCAGAAGTTAAAACTGCACTACCACAGCTAATTTCCCTGCTTCAAGACTCAGATGCAACTGTGCGTAGTAGTGCAGCCTCTGCTTTGGGGATGATTGGTGCAGAAGCTAAAACTGCACTGCCGCAGCTAATTATCTTGCTGAAAGACTCCAATCCAAATGTGCGTAGTAGTACAGCCTCTGCTTTGAATAAAATCCGTGCAAAAGCTTAAACTGCAATGCGGCAGCTAGTGCCTGTTGACAAGGTGGAATTTAGAGTTAAATACTGACAGAATCGGCGCTGATTATAGGAATATGTACATTAGCCAACCAGACCCGGATCTTTGCAAACAAATCCGTGTGTTTGATGAACAATGTCAGGCTTTTACTTTTGTGAGGCCGGGAGTGGAGGGCGATCGAGCTTGGTGTTATTTCAAGAATGGTGTGCCGTCGCCAAGTCTGAGAGAAGGCCGGAATTCTAGTATTAGACCGAGGTGGTAACAGAAAGAGGGAAACGAAATGTTTTTAACGTTTCCCTTTGCAAGGTCAGCATTTCAACGGTCTAAAGTTCTGATTGAGTGACTCCAACTAGCCTTTGTAATCTTACCAGTCGCTTTCCCCAGTCCGTTCCAATCGCCTTGTTAGGTCGCTTTCGACAATCGTTCCTCCCAAGTTGCGACCAAAAAAGCTGCCATTGAACCCGCCAAGTTGACAGCAAGTGCAGCGTGTCGAGGAGAAGGTTTAATAGCTTGTTTCCCTTTACCATGAGCATCACTAAGCTTATTACGTAAAGTACCAAGTCCTGAAATCACACTCTGGCAACCACCAAGAATTTGTTTAAAAACCTCTTCTTGATGTTGTTGAGGAGCCAGATTAAGTTGCTTAGCCGTTTCATAATATAGTTTAGGCAAATCATCTTTATCACTATGATAAATGCCTGCTTCATCCAAAATGTGTTTACAAACCGATTCGATTAATGTACGCGCCATAGTAATCGCTGCTTCTGGATCTTGATTTCGGCGTTCAAGAGCTTTTTGCCAAGCAATATGAACCTGTTCTGTATCGAAATTGATAAGAATGGCGGAAATATCATCATCTGCTGGTTGAGCCACAATAATATTTTGCTCTAGAGACGCAATCAATGAACCAAATTCTTCCCATATAAACATCCTTCGTTCTTGGTAGGTACCGAACTTTGCTTTAATAAAACCCCAGAATTTTGAGATTTCGTCGCAATTTCTAACAAATTGAGGAAGGCGATCTCTGATTGCGCTATCTCTCAATAACTCTAAACGGAGTTTACGGTATTCCCGATCACTGTGATCGCCACCTGTTGCACAAGCAATAAATATATCTTGGAGTTGCCGTACTTTATCTAAGCGTGTCATCATCGTTTCTAAAATCTGAATTCTAACCTCAACATTCTAACCTTTACTAACTCACATTTTCCAATCAACTATCTAGCTTAAGATCGTATAGCTTTATTTTCATCTTTTTTGTGATGCCTCACTAACTACAACTATTAAACATGGTGTTCCCAAGGATCGCCATTTAGCTAAGATTCCCGGTGCAAAAGATACCGACTTTCTGCCGCAAGAAATCACATCGCGCTATAATATTACAATTGCCGTACCGCTTCAATCTCCTCAAGCCGTCTCGCCTGGGTAATCTTATGACGATGTACGTACCGGATTCGCAGCCTTCGCAAACAAAAGTCCTCCCTACGATGTACGATCTACCCAGTGAAGACCCGGAGGAGCCTGGTTTGCCTGACGAATTCCACGAGTTTCAACCCGAACTGCTGCGCCTAACCTGCCGCCCCGCTAACCATCCGCCAGAACAAATATTTATAGCGACAGACCTCAATCTCTACTACGATTCTAACCATCTCAATTGGTACAAAAGACCTGATTGGTTTGTCGTCTTGGGGGTTCCGAGATTTTATCGAGGTGACGAATTGCGCCTCAGCTACGTGATGTGGCAAGAAAATGTCAGTCCTCTGGTAGTAGTAGAACTCGTGTCACCTGGAACTGAAGATGAGGATTTAGGAATCACAGAAGAAACACGAAATAAACCGCCTACTAAGTGGCGAGTTTACGAACAGATTTTGCAGATTCCTTACTACTTTGTTTTCAGTCGGTACAACAATCAACTGAGAGTATTTCGCTTGATTGGCAATCGTTACCGCGAACAAGTTTTAACCGAACCCAGATTCTGGATACCGGAATTAGAATTAGGTATAGGTTTGTGGGAAGGTTGTTATCAAGGTTGTTCGAGGTTGTGGCTGCGGTGGTACGATGTCAGTGGCGATTGGGTTCTGACTCCAGAGGAGTTTGAAAGGCAGCGAGCTGAATTAGAAAGTCAACGAGCTGAATTAGAAAGTCAGCGAGCAAACCGATTAGCCGATCGACTCCGAGCAATGGGCATTAATCCAGAGGAGCTGTAAAATTAAGTAGCAGCGCGAAATACTGTCTGCGGTGTCCATAAAAACTTATTAACTAAAAATAAATTATGCCAGACTCTACCTCATTGCGCGATCGCTACCTAGCCCTAATCGACAAAATTGTCGAAATCACCCTCAAAGGTCAAATTCGCTCCAAAGAACAAGTTTATCAAATGCTGGTGCAAGACATTAGTACCGGTACTGGCGAAATCTTTGAACGCTGTTTCGGTGAACGCCTTGATGCCGCCGAAAATCAACTCAGAAATGAAAAAGACGAAATCAAACAAGCAAAGGCAAATCGCACCCTCCGAGCTCTCAAAACCATCCAAGGAGAATGGGAACGCTGGCAGAAAGATAACCGCGTCGATCGCGAAATTGCCTCCTCAATCCAACAAATCGTTAGTGCCGAATCTAACGCCCGCCTCCTGGCATTATTGCAAGTAATCGATCCGAATAAAGAACATCCGCTGACTCTGGCTCAATTGCAGCAATTAGCCAAATCTCTGCACCAACAAATGCTGCAAACTGCCAATCCCGAAACCGAACAAGATTTGCAGCAAATAACCGCCGGCATCGCTAAAGGTTTAGAATCTTGGCAGCGTTTGGAACCGGAACTTGTGGGCTGGATTTATCAGCCGCAGCAGCTAGGATTTGCCGGTAGTCCCGAAGAAAATGGGCCTTGGGCTTTTTGGGCCAAAAAAGTTAACAGTCCCTTTCCCCAGGCTCTTTTGAAGACTATTGCGCTCGGTGAATCTGTAGTTCAATTCGCAGCCCAGCAATCGAATTTAGATTTAGGCATATTGGTGGAAGTGGCGATTATTTTGCAGTGCTTGCAGCGGGCGTTGGCGACATGGTTTGACAAGCAAGTTTACGATTCCAAAGTGTCAACAAAAGCTTCAATTTCTACTTACATTACTTTTGCGGTAATTTGGAGTCAGCTAGCTAGTGGGTTTAATAATTCTACCAAGAGTGGGGAACAGTTGGCAAATGCTTGTTTTCAAGTAACTTTGCAAATTTTGCGTGCTTTTTCTCAGCGAGAATACTTTCCGCTTTACGGCGGGATTTTTGCTTCATTTGATGGTAAAGCTCTGCGGCATACTTTGGATTATTTAGACGAACCGCTGCGCCGAGTTGAAGGCACTCAAGCGAAAGCTCGGATTCTGACGCTTTTGGGTTATTCGATGCAGGCGGCTGGGGCTTACGAGCGATCGCTCTTGCTGCACAAGCAAGCGCTGGAAATTGCCCGTACCGAAGGAGACAAAGCTTGCGAAGTTGCCAATCTCAATCACATCAGCCGCAACTATGTTGCTCAAAAAAATTATCAGGAAGCGATTAATTACAGCCAGCGGGCTTTAATTATGGCACGACAAGCGGGAGAAAGGCAAGGCGAGGCAAATGCTCTAGCTAATTTGGGTTACAGTGAAGTGTTTCAAGCGCGGCAGTTGGAGGAGGTGGAACCGGAGGTTTATGAGAGTGCGATCGGTTATTTGGAACAAGGTTTGTTGCTATCGGAAAAATTGGGAGACAGGCAAAGTCAAGCTTTTTGTTCCAGCAGTCTCGGTATTGCTAAAATCGCCCTAGAAAATGCTGAAGGTGCGATCGAATATTTGCTCAAAGGTTGGCAAGCGGCTCAATTCTCAGGGGATTTATATTTGCAAGGTCTGAATTTGGCTTACTTGGCTCAAGCTTATTACAGAATCAACTCACTAGAAAAAGCGATATTTGCGGGCAGTTTGGGGATGTATACTTTGGAGCAAATTGGTGCGATGGAGTGGCGTCAATCGGCTGGTTTGTTGACAATTTTGCGGGGTCAAATGGGGGCTGAATCTTTTAAACAAGCTTTGGCTAAAAGTCGAGCGAATATCATTCCGGCGATCGGTGTTGATGGCTACGATTACATCCCGGAGTTGCTGGAAAAATACCAGCAATCTATTTAACTTTTTGTGGAACAGGCCGGAAAGCCTGTTGCTGACAGAGGTTTAAGGTGTCAGTTCTAACTCACCGAAAATCACCATTATCAATCAGTCTTTCATGGGCGGGCAGGATGCCCAACCCCTACTCCCCACAAGAAAATTTAATTTTTGTGGAACAGGCATCTTGCCTGTTCTGATGTTTTTTGATGCACCCCAACCTCCGAATAATTAATGCTCAACTATCACCGGCGTACCAACTGCAACTTTCTCAAATAAAGCCTGTGCATCTTTGTCAAACATTCTGACACAACCGTGAGAAGCCGCCCCCCCGATCGACTCTGGATTCGGAGTACCATGAAAACCAATCACATTCTTGCCATCCGTCCAAAACCCCATCCACCTACTCCCTAATGGATTGTCTGGCCCCGCAGGAATAAGTTCTCCTGTCCAAGGATTTTGCCAAACTGGATCTTTGATCATTTGCATCACTTTAAAATTGCCTGTAGGAGTTTCCCAGCCGCCTTTTCCCACAGCAACCGGGAAACTGGTTTGCACCTTATTTTGTCGGTAAACATAGACGCGGCGTTCTCGCAATTTCAGCACTAAACGCACTTCCTCAATAGGATTTACCGCAGGCTTTGGTTCCTGGGGAAGATAACGAAATGGTTCTCCCAAGGGCGGCAGTTCTGGGGTTCCGAGATTCGGCAATTGTGTCTCGGATGTTGGCCGCTGCGCTGCGATCGCACTATTACTTGAATTAGCCACCAGTTCGGCAGCCGCCTGCTGCTGTACGGCGACCGACAGCGCCACTGCACTCAAGCTCAGGACAATTAACTTGTTAAATAAAAATTTGCTGTTCACCATTTTTTTGTTCGCTAAACTCCTAACCAGCAGTTCCTACAAAGTTCCTATCTAATTATCCGCAAACTGCACCCGATCTGAAAAGTTTTGACGACAAGTTTTGACATAGCTTTTTGACGGCAACTGCGCTGCACAGTTTTTAGTTGAAATTCCACCACTGATAACTTGTAACTCAACACAAAGCTTAGGCAATAATACCAAAACCACAAGGTTTTTATAAGCTGCTCAGTGGAGTTACGCAAGAGAATGTCGTTAAAAAACCCGCTTTTTGCGTAAATCTTGCAAGAAAATGATTAAATTTGACCTCCGACTAATTTGATTTTTTAGCAATGGCCAGCGGGCGATCGAGTATTCAAACTATGGCGCTGCTGTATCCGGCAAGCACAATCTGTCTTTAGGTAGAGTTCCTCCCAGCAACAGTTAGGTTGGCGGAAAAAAACTGCTAAGGTCGATCGAATAAACTCAATATATCACGGCAACACTCTAGAGATGCAAACCGCTGAACTTGTTGTAAATCGGGAACTTATGATGTAAAATTTAGTCTTTCAATACTTGTTCGATAATCTTTTTTTGAGATTGTCATAAATTTCCTACTCTGGGGATTAAACTGGATTAGGTATAGAGGTTGGGACTTTCGTGCAGCGGAAGCAAACCCGACCCTGAATAGCAGTTAATGTGAGGTTTCAATGCGTCTTCAGAACATCAAATTATTGACAGGTGCAACACTGTCGGTGCTAATTTCGGCGGTCTCAGTACATCCTGCGATGGCTAACCCTGCAACTCAAATAGCCCAAACGCAGACCACCACAACAGCAAACACTACAACCATTGTCGGTTTTGTCAAAAGTATTGTCGGCGATGTAGTAACTATTCGCGAAGAAAGCGCGCCGTACAGGACTCTCAGGGTTCAAAGATGCGTCCTGAGAATTATTGGCTTAGTACCGGGAATGAAAGTCAGAGCCACCGTCGCCGGATCTCAGATCCAAAATATCGCGGTGATCCCCGATTATAAGGTTGTAGCCACAACGGTTGCTCGTCCCGCAACCCCAGCACCGGCACCGCGTCCGGCCCCAGAACCGCCACCGCGTCCGGCTCCTCGTCCGGCTCCTCGTCCGGCTCCGATTCCGGCTCCCCGTCCTATTCCGGCTCCGGCTCCCCGTCCGGCTCCTGTGAGAGGACTCTGGTAAAGCTAGGTTATACCATTTTCGATTTTCGATTTTCGATTTTCGATTGAAGATTGGCAATGACAATCAAGCAGTTTGATCCGGGGCCCTTGGATTCATTCGTGGGCTCGCTTTCTTCAATCTAAAATTTAAAATCTAAAATCTAAAATCTAAAATCGATTGACTGATCAAGCTCAAGGTTTGGATCGCAGGTCTACAGTTGCATTCTTTTTTGCAACTGATATGAGTAAGCAGAATTAAGCCACCGCGTGCGCGGTGGCTTCGCTGTTTAGGATCGTGAATTAAATAATTTGCATAAGCCTGTGGGATGGGCGTCTCGCCCGCCCCTTATAGACGGGCGAGACGCCCATCCCACAAGAAAATCACCATTGCAGGTTATTTAATTCTCATTTCTTAATAGAAGTTAGAATAATAGAATTGTCCAGCAATTGTGGAGAAATCGCTGCTATGTATTATCTGCGTTTCTTGCTGCTAATTCTGCTGTTGCCGATGATTGCGTGCGATCGAGCTACAGATGCGATCGCCCCTGCTGTTGGCGACAACGGCCCCCTGTCGCAAATTCCCTCCCGTGCACCGGTGGCAAATGTTGGGACAAATCAAATTGTACCGACCAAACCGCTGTCGGCGCAGCCAATCCGCATTGTTGCAACTGCTTTGCCGCAACCAGGAGCCAGCGAAAGCGCCTCAAAACCTCCTCAAGTAGTACCGATTCCCGCATCGCCCGTGCTGCGAGTGCCTCCTGGCTTTGTCGTCAACGTTTTTGCTGACAATTTAGACGCTCCCCGATGGCTAGCTTTGACGCCTACAGGCGATGTTTTGGTAACAGAAACCCGGCAGAATCGGATTACGCTGTTGCGAGATGCCAACGGCGACGGCGTTGCTGAGGTTCGCAAGACTTTTGCAAGTGCCCAAAACGGGTTAAATATTCCCTTTGGCATGGCTTTTGCCGATCGCTATTTTTTCCTCGGAAATACCGCTGAAGTCCGCCGATTTCCCTACACAAAAGGGCAGGAACAATTGACAGGTACTGGTCAAAAAATTGCCGATTTACCGGGCGGCGGCTACAACCAACACTGGACGCGAAATGTTGTCGTTTCCCCCGACAAGAGCAAGCTTTTCGTATCAGTTGGATCGCAGTCTAATGCCGATGTCGAACCGCTGCCGAGGGCGTCTGTTCAAGTCATGAATTTGGACGGCAAGAACCAGCAAATTTTTGCTTCGGGTTTGCGAAATCCGGTGGGATTGGATTTTCACCCAAAAACCAATCAACTCTACACGACAGTCAACGAACGCGACGGTTTGGGAGATGATTTGGTGCCCGATTACTTGACAAGAATTCGTCAAGGCGAGTTTTACGGCTGGCCTTACACTTATTTTAAGCCGAATTTGCTCGACCCGCGCCACGCTAGAAATGGCAATAGCGATCGACCTGATTTAGCGGCTAAAACATTAATGCCAGACGTGCTGTTTCAGGCGCACTCGGCCGCTTTGGGGCTTCAGTTTTACGACGGCAAAACGTTTCCCAAAAGATTCCTGAACGGGGCATTTGTGGCGTTTCGCGGCAGTTGGAATCGCAACGCTGGAACTGGTTATAAAATCGTGTTTGTACCTTTTAATGCGGCGAACGGACGCCCTCAAGGTTATTATGAGGATTTTCTGACTGGTTTTCTGACAGATCCGTCGGGCCCGAAAACTTGGGGGAGGCCGGTTGGTTTGCTGGTTTTACCTGACGGGAGTTTGCTGTTTACTGAGGAAGCGAACAACCGGATTTATCGGGTGCAGTATCGCCGCTGACGATTGGGCGTTCGATAAATTCTTCACCCTCGTATACTTTTCGTTGAATCAAGAATTTATCTTCTTTTCTAATTTCATATCATGTCCGATCGATTAACCATAATATCCCGGTAGGGGCGGGTTTTTGAGATGATCAATTATTGGCAGGTATTGTTGGCTCACGGGCCCCTACCAAAATCGGGGTCGCTCGACCGGACATAATTTCACTATTCAATTTGAGATTCGCTGGGTTGCGGCGGGTTTTGTAACCCACATTCCGCACCCCCAACTGGCACATACGCGGATTGAGGAAGTAAAAGTGAATCATCGGAGATAATA
>NZ_JAUBTV010000064.1:0-17779 GCF_036705145.1 Microcoleus sp. B5-D4
TTTGATTGTGTTATTTATAAAATTATCCTATGTATTCAATTACTGTAATTAAACTTCACTACATATTTATTACTACCAATTTTTGATTAAAAATCCTAACGGGCGTATTCCTGTTTTAGAAATAGAACCGGATAATTTTCTATTTGAATCTAATGCAATTATGTTTTATTTGAGCGAAGGAACAGAGTTTTTCCCCAGTGATAAAGTTGAACGCGCTCAAGTCATGCAGTGGTTATTTTTTGAACAGTACAGCCACGAACCTTTTATTGCTACTTCTCGTTTTTGGTATTTGACAGGTAAAGCTGAAGAATATCAAGAAGCACTTAAACAAAAACAAGCACCGGGTTATGGTGCTTTGGGGGTGATGGAACAGCATTTAGCAAACCATGCTTTTTTTGTTGGCGATCGCTATACTATTGCTGACATCGGTTTATTTGCTTACACTCACGTTGCGGGCGAGGGCGGATTTGATTTAACCAGATTTCCGGCAATTCAAACTTGGATCGAGCGAGTAAAAAATCAACCTCGATATATTAGTATCGCACATAAATAAAAGTTGTTCGTAGTAAGTACGAAGAATCTTAATTGACTAAAAGCATCAACTGAGGACTGAATTCCTTACTGCAAACTTATTATGTCCGATGGTAAGTTACGAATCGCTATATTTTGCCCAATCTCGCTCGATCGCCTCGCAGCATCTGCCACCTTCAAAGCGTACAAACTACTGGCATTATTTACGTACAAAGGCGTACCGTTTGACAAATATTCCAACACCATATCGGTGTCTTTGGCAAACAAGCCGCGCCGCGTTCCTACTTTGATGTTGCGCCGATTTTCTCCCTGAATTAATTGACCGGATTCGGGAGTAAAAACCAGCGTTCCTTCTTCACCGTAGATAGTAAAAATGTTTTCCGACTGCCAAAAAGTCTCTCCTTTTCCATAAACAGCTTCAGCGACAACGCCATTGGCAAAGCGCAACTGTGCATTGCACAAACAAGCTTTGTAGAAATCCGGCTGACTGTCCCAAAATTGAGCTTGACAGTTAACGCTTGCCACTTCCCCGAACAAATCGGTAAATCGGTGCAGTCGCGAAATTGCACCAACTAAGGGAAAGCCAAAGAGGGAGTGTTGATAAGTCCACCGCTGCGGCGCTGGATGTTGAGGAGTCATAGTAATGTAGCGGGCGTAAAAAACTTTACCGATTAAGGACAAAGATTCTTTGATTGCTTGGTGTAACCCGCCTAACAGTTCGATGTGTTCGATGTGGAGGAGTTTTTGCTTTTGGGCTGCAAGTTCGATCGCCCTTTCTGCTTCAGATACGTCTAAAGATAGAGGATATTCCACCACAACGTGCTTGTCATTTTCTAGCGCGGCCAGGACGATCGCCCCGTGATCCCGGTTCACCGTACAGACAATTACCAAATCTAAATCGTCTCTTTCTACCAGCTTGCGCCAAGAAACCGCAGCTTCGGCCCCGAATCCCTGACAAAATGCTGCGGTTTTCTCCGGGGTGTGGCCCGCAACCGCTACCAAGTGCGATCGCCCATCAGCTTGAATTGTCTCGGCCCTCAACTTAGCGGCAAAACCAGTACCCACAATCCCCACGCGAAGTGGAGAATTAACCGAAAAACCAAAGCGAGTATCAATATTAGTCATGGGATTTGAGATTTAAGATTTTAGATAGTTACAGACTTGCGCTGCGGGGGTTTAGGGTTCTATCGCCCCGATTTTAAGCTGTGGTTGTGGTGCGATTTATTCGATCGAGCCTTCAACACCCAAGTCTTGATGCGATCTAACTATACATTTCACCGCCTGCTGGGACTTGCCTTGCAGCAAGTCTTGCTGAAACTCGATCGACACACCGCATACCAACAACCCGGTTTTTGTGCTGTAGGGTTCAAAACAGGATTTTTCCTAGAAACCGGATTATTTCGCGCAAGTCTTGCGGCCACAGTATCACACGGCTGAACCCAACATAGGTATAAGTAATAAAGATGAAATTAGAAAAAGTTATAACTAATCCCATTCAAATTTTTTGTAAATAAGTGTTGCAACCTTGCTTCTTTCCCCTACTATCATAGAGGGAACAAACCTAAGAGCTAACCTCAAAGCTAATAGAGCCTTGAAGGTTGCATTAGGAAAAATTATCAATTTTGTTGAATTTTTGAGAGGATTAGTGCATGGCGACTTACAAAGTTACCCTCATCAGCGAAGCCGAAGGAATTAACCAGACCATTGACGTTGATGACGATACTTACATTCTTGATGCTGCGGAAGAAGCAGGACTCGACCTCCCCTACTCTTGCCGCGCTGGAGCTTGCTCCACCTGCGCCGGCAAAATCACCAAAGGCGAAGTTGACCAATCCGATCAATCTTTCTTGGACGACGACCAAATCGAGGGCGGATTTGTCCTCACCTGCGTCGCCTATCCCAAGTCTGACTGTACGATCGAAACTCACCAAGAAGAAGCGCTCTATTAAGAAAGAACGCTCTGCGTGATACCCTAAGAAACCCGGTTTCTCGTTTCAAAAATTAAGCTGAAATAGCGCAATTATGTTAAGAAACCGGGTTTCTGTGTCTAACGCTGCAACACAGCCGCCAGCAGTCTCTCACTCCCATCTATGAATTCGTAGCTCTTTGAGCAGATAGCTGACCCAATAATTTTAGATTTTAGATGGGCGATTTTAGATTAACTGTGAAACCAATCTAGAATCGCAAGCCTAAAATCTAAAAGTTTAACGGCTAATATTTAGTCCGCAAAGGCGGGCTTTGTTTGTGTAGTGGCGATGATTTAAATCGCCGACTCTTAGGCCGATTCCGATCGACTATTCGCGCCAAAATGTAATGTTATCGCTGAGCGGCACAACTTGAGCGCCGGGAAAATAAAAGCTGAGAATTTGAGCTCCATTCCAGCCCAAATTAGCCAAATTGTAAGAACCAGTCTGACTCATTCCCACTCCGTGCCCGAAACCGCCTCCGACAAAAGCATAACCGTTGAGAGTTTTGTCGGGATTGTAAATTGGTTCTAGGTAAAAAAGCGTGCTAATCGGCGGGTAAAAAGCATTGCGAATCTCGTCTTTGTCGATATCAATCGGGCCCAAGTCAGTTTGAACCTTCATTTTCAAAACTCGACCTGCGGGCGACCTTTCTACCACTTCCACCTGAGTGACAGTTTTAAAATTAGCCAGCGGGTGCTGTTTTTTCTGAAGATACTGTTTGAGAAATCCACCAATCGCCGTCAAAGAAGCTGGTTCGCGCCACCGAAACGTGTCTTGTTTTTCCTCATTAAACCCTTTTTCCAAACTGATAAAGCGGCGGAAGTTGTTTTCGTCAGACAAACTCTGCTTGGACAAATCCCACACGTTATTAGGGGAATCGACGATCGATCGCAAATATGGACGTTCCGCGCCCTGCCACACATCGTTAAAAGAGGCTGTCACGCCGCCGCTAGACGCGGAATAAAGCGCGTCTACTAGCTGATTTTCGTAAGTTAGCACCAAACCGCTCGTTTGGGCGATCGCCTTATCACTTTGCGGGTAAACCTCCGTCAAACCTTTATAAACTTGACAGTTAACATCAGCGCACAACTCATAATTATCCACAGCAAACCGGCGCAAATTTCTCAGGGCGTAGGTTCTCGCTAAAATAGTTTGAGCGACAATCGCAGCGTAAGGCGAAAAAGCCCCAATTTCGTGAGGAACAACACCCCGCAAATAAGTTTCGGTCAGCACTTTATTCACCAAAGTATAAGTGCCGTAAGAATTTTTTTGCAGGTGCAAACTGCCACCATAACGGTGAGTTTCTTGAATTGCTTTTTCTGGTTCAGTAGCTGTCGCCTCTTGGGTGGTTTGTTGCAATACCTCAATCACATTTTTCCCGGCCGTCACATCCAACTCATTGCGGTTGAAACGAAAGCCGTTTAAAACCCAAAATGCCTGGGGTATTTGTTTTAAAACTTTGGAATCCAAAAAAGCTGTTGTGTTCCCTTGAGCTTGCAAACTTTGCAACAGCCAGCGCCGCACCAAAGGAGAGTTGTAAATATCTCTTTTCGCCCAAACTTGCCAGCGAAAAGGTTGAGCAATTTCTACCTCAATTCCCTGGGCGCGCCACTGATTGGCGCTATCTTCCGCACTCTCGAAACTGCGGTGGGAGCTCAGAACAACTCGTTCTTCTACTAATGGCGCTTCCAGCGGTTTCGGGGCTATTTCTAACTTGACGCTAGCAGCCGTTTTGGTTTCTATGCCTTGAGGAGTTTTGTAACTCAATGTTAAGCTGTCGCCCGGTAATGCTTTCAGCGTCAGTTTGTCGGTTGCTTTCGTGCCAAACCGCTGCACTACGCCGATTTTGATGGGTCTATTTTGGGGAGTTTGGGCGTATGCCGCAGCGCTGAAAAGAGGCAACAGGCACAATGCGGTGAAAACAGTCCTAGATATGCAGCTAAACCATTTGTAATTGGGAGTTGGAGGTGCTTGAGCGGACACAGTTATCTATCTCCCGATAGTTGAAATTTGGGGATTTTTGATTGTACGTTAGCACATTTGGCGACTGGTATAGGGGAATTGCCGAAGATAGGCCAATACGCTTGAGCTAGCCGTAGGGTGTGTCGCCTGCGATAAATCCCTAAAAAAAAGCGACAATCTCGCAGCGACGCACCTTGCAAAATAGTTGTGCTCTGGTGAAACCGGGTTTCTTCGTAGATTTCTCGCTACTAAACGCAAAATTTCGTATAAACCCGGTTTCTAGCCTCCCACGAGAAGCCCTGAAACTATCCAACCTTTAGGAACTGGTTTTTCACATACTCCATCAATACAGGCTGGAGTGTGAAAAGCGTTTTCTCACCTTGTTTGACTTTTTCAATTAATAAACGCCGTCCCAAGGATTGCACAGCTTGTAATAAGGCTGATGGGGATAATTCGAGATTGGCTGAAATTTGTGATATTTCAACTGGTTCGACTTCACTAGCTAACCAGGATATCACTTGTTTTTCTGAGTCAAATAGGCGATCGCACTGCTGCTCCAATAGTGACTCTAAATCACCTAAAAATAGGGTATCATAGGAGAGAAACTCGGAAACGCTGCCGCCGAATAAATCTTGAATCATAGTTGCAACTATATTTAACCAGGATGGATTGCCTCGATAAAGGTCGATTAGTTCTGACCATTTCTCCGGTTCTGCTAAACCTTTTTCTCTAAAGATTTCTTGTGCTTCGGGGCCTAAACCGTTGAGTTGCAGAGATTTGCAGGGGCGGTTTTCGCCTTCTAAGGCGGCTATTTCTCTGGGTTTTTCCCAACTGAGGAGAATTAAGCAACTGTGGTGGGATGATTCTGTTAGTTGTTTGAAGAATGCGCGGTAATTTTCATATCCAGGTTGGTAATTTCCTGCGAGTTGTTGGCTGCTGAAAATGGTTTGGATATCATCGAGGATAATGAGACAGCGGTGCGATCGTAAATATTCTAGTAGGGGCAATCCCCCCGTGGTTGCCCTTTCTTCGGGAGAGGGGGCGGACACGGAGGGGGCGGGCACGGGGGCACCGCCCCTACAGAATTTAATTAAGTCGGTTTGGAGTGAGGCTAGCGGTGGAGAGTTGCGGAGACTGCGGTAAATAATGTAATCGAATTCGTGTTTAATTTGTGAGATTAGTTGGAGTGTAAGGGCGGTTTTGCCAATACCGGATAAGCCTAAGATGGTGATGAGGCGGTTGCGGCCTAAAATCCAGTTTTGGAGGGTGGTGAGTTCGGATGTGCGGTTATAGAATAGGTTGGGTTCTGGTGCATCAGCTAAATCTTGACGTACTGTAAGTTTAGCGTTCTCTGTCGGTTTATTTAATATATCCTCGTTTGTCTGTGTTGGTTCGGGGACTGTGAAAGATAGGGAACCATCTGTGGAGACTTTACCTATCTGCACGCAGCCATTCCCCGTAATTGAGAAATTCGAGAATTGCCATCTTTCCACTGTGGGACGAAAGTTAGATTGATTGATGTCTTCACCTAATGTTTGTGAAAGAAGCTTCCATAATTTTGCTGCTTCCTTCCTGATGTGCTCTCTGCTACGCTTGCAATTTTCGGCTATTTCTGGGTATTTCTGACGTTGCCAAGTGCCACGCAATATAGATTGTTGTATATGATCGAGGTGTTTTCCAGTTTGGGAGAACACAATGTCGTCAGCCCATTTTGCGACTTGCTGATCGTCCATAGGTCGATTAAGGGGTTGTGGTTTTGGCGATTGCTACCCTACTTTATCCTACTGTTTCCTACTTTAGCAACTAAATCCTACTGTTTCCTACTTTTTAACCTCAAAAAATATTTAACAAATACCTACTCTATCCTACTTAAAATATGAAATTTAATTAACCAACTCAAAGCTTTATGTACTATAAAAGGTAGAGGATGCTTTTACGGCGTCTCACACACTTTTTATCTGAAGTTCCCAAGGAGATTTCAAAATGAAAAAGTTACTGACCGCAACAGGTGCAGCCCTGGTACTTGCTAATGTGACGATCGCTCCTGCCTTTGCTGATTCACTGGTACAGCAAACTACACCTGGTAAACAACAGCAGGTCGTATTACCCGAAGGGGAGTTCATGAGTGATGCCGAACTAGCACAAGTTGAAGGCGAGCTGCTCTGGAAACCAATCTTAGTAGGTGCAGGAGTAGGGGCAGCAACGAACGTTGCCAAAACAGCTTGGTCTTGCCATACGCTGCCCGGAGCCAGATGTGGTTGGCAAGAGTATGCAAAGGCAGGCGCTTCAGGAGCCGCATGGGGAGCGGCGGTTCCCGCCGCTAAAGCTGGTGCCGCAGTTACTCTGGCTAACCAAGCTAGATTAACATGGTTCCTGCGGCGGTAATTTTATTTGGAAACAAGCAATGTTTTTCCTGCTTTAAATTTATCTCAAAATTGAATGGGTTGGAAAATTAATTTTCAATCCATCAGTTTTTTTTAGAAGATGAGGTCAATCTTAAAAAGATGTTTAAAGAAATTTTTCTCCCCTGTGTATTAGGTCAGATAATTAACTTTTTTATTTTAGTTCATCCCAGCTTTTCTAACCCGATCACTCCCTATCGCACTCTCCGCTATGAAGGAGTGATAGGTCAGACCAGCTATTACACTTGTGGCCCTGCCGCTGTAGCAACTCTACTTACTCACTACTACGGTGAACCGAATGCGGAATCTGAGATTTTAGAACTGTCAGAAAAAGCAATGGCAGGAAGCGGTAAAAGCCCAGAAGAAAAAGGAGTCACCGCTTTAGCATTAAGACAGGCTTTAGCTGCTAAAGGCATTCAAGCTAGGGGGATGCGACTAACCTTAAGATCCTTAGCAGACTACTTTCGTAAAGGTGGACTGCCTGTTGTTTTGCACGTCACCAAACCTCAAATGCACTATGTTTTAGCAGTCGGCATGGTAGGGGATTGGGTAATTTTAGCAGACCCCTCATGGGGACGGCGCATTCAACCTCTTGGTGCTTTAGTAAATGAACAAGGTTTTAGCGGTGTAACCCTTGTACCGCTTCCACCTGAAAACTTGATTTCGATTGCAAAAGAACAGCAAAGCGAAACGCTACGTTGGGCAGAATTCCGTGTTGTAAGACTAAACTCACTAAGAAGGAAGTTCTGATGAAGCAAGTTCCTCTTCTGCCGATCGCTTTGTTAATCTGTCAGCCTGCACTGGCTCAAATTCCCATTGACCCCTTGCGACTCCCACAAGAAGAAACAGGAGGCTACACTTACACTTTTGGTGCCAGCTACATACCAGACGGACGAGAAGGATTGGATTTCGATCCAGAAGGGAGTCCGTTCAATTTTGAGACATTCAACCAATCAATTAACTTTTCTGCTTCAGGAAGCTACAGTTTCAGTCGTAATTTAAGTATTTCAGCCAATGTTAACCCTAATTTGTTCATTGGCAGGCAACAACGAGATTTTAGCAACCGCACTGAAACTCTAACACAAACTAACACTGACATTGGCGCGGGTTTGTCTGTAGAATACCGTCCCAATCCTGGCTCTAACCTAGACCCTCGTTTTTCGGTCGGTGTTGCTTACCCTTGGACAGCGACAGTTCAAGGGCAAGCTAGTTTAATCAGAGATCCTGTAATCGTCTTAGCTTCTGTGGGATATTCTCAACCGTTAGACTCTGCCAATAGCAGTCTGAATTTAGGACTGGGAGCAGGGTTTGTAGCAAATGAAAGAGTTAGCTTTAGTGCTTTTGGTAACTACGCCATACCTATCGGCGAGACTAATTTGCCGGTAACTTCTCTGTCATTCCGCACTGGTTATAATTTGGATGATGAAGGAAAGCAGGATATCGGGTTACGCACAACTCTTAGCGTGCGGGGTGGAGATACGAGAATAGGAGTTGGCATTGAGTGGGGAGGTAGAGGAAACATTGGTTCCAAAAGACAAAACAGCACATCCCCAAACAATCCTGAGTCAACGAATAGAAATACACCTAATGTTGTCGATCGCGCGCCGTCTTCTGTCCCTTCTCCATCAGTCAACTTTCCAGCCACTCAGTCTACAGGTAATATGCCCTCTGCGAACGATTCCAACATTAGCACAAATCCTGTATTAGGAGGGAGTACAAGGGAGGCTTTTCAACAGCTAGATAGGCGCTTGCAGGAAAAGGATGTTCAGATAGAAGCTTTACAGAAGCAAGTTAGAGAACTTCAAGGGAGTTTAGAACGTTTGCGCTGCCAGCTTCCTGAAAATAAGGAAGCTTGCAAATAAAAAGTAAAAACAAAATAATTTTCCTTAACTTTCTGCAAAAGAGCGATCGCCCTTTCAACATCAACTATTCAAACTAACTCTGACATTCTCAGTCGCCCTTCTATGGGCTCATACTCATCTTCTAAAAGCCAATACTGTGCCTCATCATAACTCTTACTAGAAAACACAATTTTATAACCCTCAGCCGGATCGTAAATCCGACAATTTCCCTCAGCATCACTTAGTAACAAAAGCAGATAAGGCGGTGAAAGATTTGGATCGATCCATACCTCTGTAAATTCCCAGTTATTCTTTACTAGGTCTGCTTCGAGGCGTAACGTGGTATCTGTTTTCATCATCAACTTTTATCTCTCCGTAATAAAGTAAAAGACGGCTACCATCCGGGTCAACTCTATAACCAATTGATTCAATAAAAAACATACCATAACGATCGTAGCCCCGAATCGTACCTGTAAAGTCTCCATCTTCTATTATGGCTTGAGCTACCTGATTCATCGTAGGTTCATCGTTAAAAATATGAGCAGCACGTCCTTTATTAAGTAATCTTTTCATTTGTGGCGTGTCTGGCAAGTGTTTAGCAATGTGCCGGCTGTCAAGGGTGATTTGGCGCTTAATTCCACTCATCAATTAATTGAATCGCATACAAGTATCATTAAATCACGCGATCGCCCCTCACCTTCCACTTTCTGAAAAAGAGCGAGTAGCCAGCCGCAGGCATCGCCCCTTGAAACAAAACTAAATTTCTAGCTCTCTAAGAATAGTCTTGACTGGCAAAAACAGAGAACGCTTATTCTTTTTAAAAGGCACAAAACCCTGCTTTAACCAAAATTCCTTGGCCGCATCATTTCTCGTATCAACCCTCAGCGCTTGAAATCCAATAATTTCTTGTTCAAATAGCAAACAAATTCGGCGATAGGCATCAGCCAAAAGTTTGCGACTTATTCCTTGCCCTTGCAAAACCTTATCAATTGCAAATTGTCCAATCAGTAGGGCGGGAACGGGAAAAGGGAGGATTTGCTGTATTCATCCGGTAACTCTTTAACAGGAATGATCGAGGCACTAAGAGTATAAAATCCATAAACTTTTGCCTCCCCAGATTCAGAAATCATCAAAAAAGTCCTAGAAAAACCAGCTTCATCAGCAGTTTCCACCAGATTTTTTAGATAATTATTTATTTCCTCATCTCCACAGTCAAAACCCTCTCTTTGGAAATTGGGAAAACTTTTTAAAGTACAAAATCTCCATCCCACGACTCACTCCTGTCATATTTACTCTTAAATTCAGCAACAGTTAATTTCAATTCTTCTGAGGCTGGCGGCGGATTGTCCCACAAATTTTCTGAACCGACCTGATCCCGCTCTGTTTTCTCTGGTAAAGATTGAGGTTGATATTGAACAACTAAACCTTCTGGCAATAGGCGGTATTCGCGCTGTAAAATCAGAAAAATCAGCACGATTTGTAATATAATAACTAGGGTTAAGAGCAGAGTTTCCATTTTTAACGTCAGGAATTCTATGTTTGCGATCGCTACTCATATTTTATATGATACCCTAATTCCTACTATGTTATCAAAACCTGAGACACCACATTCAAGACCTCAGACAATGATACCTGGTTTTTTTCCTAAAACTTTCTATCGCTACAGCTACAGTAAATACTGGGTAAGGTGCGGATCTATTAGATTGTCGATATTAGTTGAGGGATTGTCGATCGCGACACACCCTACAGAAGACCCGGCGGTTGAAACCGCGTCTATACAGGCAAAACCCGCCTCCGCGGGTTGAAGAAAATACGGTAGTTGAAATTATGTTATCTTATCCAGTCCGCAGAGGCGGACATCGTTTGTGTAGGCGCGAATTCTATTCGCCGTCTTATTTCTTATTTCTGTTTCCAATATTGGTAGGCGGCATAGGCTAAGGTGACAGCGCCGGTGACGATCGCTGCTTCATCGACCTCAAATTGCGGGTGATGGAGGGGATAGTTGGGTTTGTCAGTCAGTCCCACTCCTAAGCGAAACATGGTTCCCGGTGCGTGTTCTAAGTACATTGAAAAATCTTCCGCGCCGAGGGATGGTTCTGGTAAAATTTGGACGCGCGATCGACCTAAAGCTTCTAAAGCCGCACTTTCGACCAATTGTGTGAGTTTTGGGTCGTTTTGGACTCCGGGCACGCCGCGCTTGTAGGTGAGTTCGTACTTAGCGCCGTAAGTCGCGCAAACGCTAGAAACAATTTGTTCGATCCAAGCTGGCAGTTTTTCGTGGGTTTCTGGATGCAGCGATCGCACGGTTCCCAGCAATTTTACTCGATCGGCAATTACGTTCGGCGCTCGTCCGCCGTTAATTTGCCCGATCGTCAAAACCAGCGGCCTCAAAGGATTTTGCGTGCGGCTAATTGCCTGCTGCAAAGTGGTAATTATCTGAGAAGCAATCCAAATTGCGTCGATCGCCTCGTGGGGACGCGCACCGTGGCCGGATTCGCCCATCACAATCAATTCTAGGTCATCTGCCGCCGCCGTCAGTGCCCCGTGACGGATACCGATGCAACCGCCCGGAATCGTCGGGAAAACGTGCACTCCGAGGATGCCGTCAACATCTTGCATCGCCCCATCTTTAATCATCCATTGAGCACCTTGGGCAATCTCTTCCGCCGGCTGAAACAAGAAGCGGACGTGGCCGGGCAATTTTTCCCCTAGCTGAGACAATATCATTGCTGCGCCCAAACCGACGGTGGTGTGGATGTCGTGGCCGCAGGCGTGCATGACTCCCTCGTTGCGGGAGGCAAATTCTAAGTTAGTGCGTTCTTGAATCGGCAAAGCGTCCATATCGGTGCGAATTGCCAGCCACCGGGACTCGCTGCTGTTGCCTTTGAGTTCGCCGAGCACTCCTGTTTTGCCGATTCCTTCGATGGCGTGAACTCCGCTGGATGCGAGAACTCCGGCTACGTAGGCGGCGGTTTGATATTCTTGGCCACTAAGTTCGGGGTGGGAGTGGATGTGGCGGCGAATTTCGATTAAGCGGGGTGCTAGGGTGGCGGCTAATTCTTTGATGCGGGGAAGCATGAATTTAGTTGGGGAGTGCGGTACAAGCTGTAGTCAACTAGGGTAACGCAAATGTTTGGGGGTGAACAGGGTTACAAGGCGCAAAAGTGCGATCGGGCTTTTGGATGGCAATGCTATTTTGTTTGTGAATAAGATTTTTTTTTTACCGCAGAGGGCGCAGAGGACGCAGAGAAAAGAGAGAAAAGAGAGTTAGGTTGAAACCAGGAATAAACGTCTAGATTCTAGGTTCAAAGGCTGATTTTTAGTTGATAATATCATGTCCGGTCGAGCAACCGCGATTTTTGTAGGGGCGGGTTCACCAACAATACCTGTTAATAATTGACCATCTCAAAAACCCGCCCCGACCGGGATATTATGGTTGATCGATCGGACATGAGATAATTTCTGGTTGTGATATCATCAAATAGTACATTTATTAAAATTATTTTCTATGATTAGCTTTGGATTCTGGAATGTAATAATTATAATTACAGTGGCTGGGTTTCTCAAATTTAATTGGCGATTAGATAGCGAAAAAACAGCATGGCAAGATTCTTTGTTTTTAAAACATCCTTCGCTCGAAAGGTTGACTCAGTTTTTTAGTCAACCTATCGTTAACTTTATTTTGCAAGCAGTTATTGTATTAGTTCTCACCCGATTTCTCTGTTATACCGGTTGGTTGGTTTACAATCTGACTAATCGACCCGATCCGCCTTACTGGGATTTTAAGTGGTTTTATGTAGCGAGTAGATTAGCCCATCAGCATTTGAGTCCCTTTAATGTCGAGGTTTTTAACATCGGTTTCTGTCGCATCACAAAAGTGTGTGGGTTTATTCCATCTTTTGTTTATCCACCTAATATCATTCCTCCGCTGTGGTTTTTGGGCTATTTCCCGATGAAGACTGCATTCACCATCTGGACTTGGCTGCATCTTATTGCCACAGGTTTTGTTTTATGGGGAGCGAATATCTTGTTGGTGTCGCACTCACGAGCTTTTAGGACTATTTGTAGTATATCAGTTGCATTCCTCTACGGTTTTGTCTTCGATCTTCAAGTTGGCAATGTGGCAACTTTTATTGCCGTTCTGCTGTTGTGGATGTTTATTTATGCTAGAAATAATCAGGATGAAATTGCAGGACTTTTATTAGGAATTGCCCTTTTTAAACCCACTTTAGTTATATTGTTTATTCCTTATTTTTTAATCAAAAGACGGTTTCAGCTAGTTTTTATATCTATAGTCACGGTAACTTTTTTGGCAGTTATAGGTCTAGCTGTAACGGGCAATTCCTTAACAGGATTTATACAGGATGCGACTCGTGGATTTCCACTCTGGCTCAACGATCCATCGAATAATGCTTATATTTCTATGAGTCGCCTTGATTTAAGGGTTATGGGGCCGAGATTTTTCCCCGATAGTCCCTTCGTGGCGAAGCTATTTTCTGACTTTATTATTCTGGTGCTAGTTGGTTTAGTGAGTTGGTATTTTTACAAAAAACAATCTCGCAATGCTTGGTCAAAAAAGGTTGACTTATCTGAAATGGTGCTAATTTCTACTTTGAGTATTGCTATCAACTATTCTCAGCCCACCAGTTCTGTGATGTTAGCACCGGCGGTGGTTTTTTTGCTGAATGATTTATGTTTTCAGATTAAAAATTGTGCTTTCTCTAGGCAAAGAATGTCGGTTTGGTTATTGGGCGTTGGCTGTCTCATGGTGCAAACCGCTGTGATTCATGGCGGGCTGTTGGTGTTTCTAGGAAAGCGGTGGAACTGGAAGGGGGGAGAATTGCCTTATTTGTTTAAAGTAACTATTTTTTCACTACCGAGTTATGCGATTTTAGGCCTTACGTTAAGTGTTTTAGTCTTAGCGATTACCTCTCTTGGTCAAAAACAGGTGGCTGAATTTGACCTACCGAGCTGAAGCAGGAAATAGACATTCATCTGGCAAAGAGTAAGTAATAGGTAGGGTGTTCAAAATGTCATTTTCTAACAAATTTATTCATTTCTCTCTTCTCTTCCTCTGTGTTCTCTGCGTCCTCTGCGGTTAAATCATTCAGAGTCGCTGTCGATTTTCTGTTGCTGCGATCGATCGTCGCTTTGAATTCTCCCCTCAGATTTAGCCTCATCTACTGCTTCTTGAATTAATGTCAACACCATATTCGAGACCGGCCGATAATGCGATTTGGCTAACCGCTCTAGGTCTGCTTTAAGTTCTTCTGGAAGATATACAACTATTCTGGGGAGTTTTGCTGGCAAGGCTGTTATTGGTGCTTTTACTGCCCTATTGTACCTTTTTTTGACCTCTACAGTATCAATTTTACCCTCAAGGGTTGACTCGGAGTGCATACCGTGATACTTTAGAGTGAACACAAAACAAAACCCCCACCGCTCAGAGTTGCAATCGTTCGGTGGGGGCTTAAACTCCCATATTTAGGAGAAACTGTATGATATCACAGCCAAAATCAGTTCCTGAACTGCTCCGGGAAGAAATTCCTGATGTACCTCAAGGTAAGCAACCGATTCGTTTGCTGTTGTGTGGCGTTCCCAAAGCGGTAGAAAGTATCGTTAATCTGCTGCACGTTTTAGGTTTTGCAGAAGTTGGGGAATGGAGCCCGCCTCTACCATCGCCGATAGCGGGTGAGGTAATTCGGATTTTAACCCGTTACTGGAAAGAGTAATTGTTGAGGGCGATCGCACTTTTTTTTGTGAAGTGCGATCGTCTTTTCTGTCTCATTTAGAGCTTACCCATAAATACCAAAGAAACCGGGTTTTTAACTTTAGTTAAAGGTCGAGATGCAGTATTCTCGAAAAAAAAACCGGTTTCGGACCACGCGCAAACCAAAGAAACCGGGTTTTTGGCTGGTTCTGTCGCTGTAACGCAGTATTCTCGGAAAAAACCAGGTTTCTCGCCAGCCGTGCGTCCAGGACTATTAAAGCCATCCTCAGTCCAAAAATTTGAGATAAAATATCGACAAGCCCTAAACATAACGAACAATGACTCTAGCCAACTATCAACTTTCCCTAAACTTTGAGCAAATTTTAGCCCTAGTCAAACAACTGCCCTATCCCGAAAAATTGCAGTTAAGTCAAGAGCTGGAAAAAGAAGTATTAAATAGTAAATTAACAGTTCTTTTGGAGTCATTTAGAACCGATGAACTTTCTTTAGAAACTATCACCCAAGAAGTAGAAGCAGTCCGAAGCGAAATTCATGCCAGAAAAACCAACCCTTAAAGTAATTAACTATCATTCCAAACAATCTTCATTAATTTTCAGGCCGGAAGCGCAAGCAATTGAGCGATCGCACTCTCTGAATTGTTTCAAAATCGCGATCATTATGAACTAGAATAAGTTGGTGTTCGATCGCAAGTTGGGCAATGCAACAGTCGATACTACTTCTAACCGTCAACCCCTGTCGTTGCAAATCGTAGTAAATCCGAGCAGCCGCTACCCAAGTATTAGGCGTAGACTCGATGTAGTCTTGTTCTTGGAGATAAGTTTCTAATAGTGTCCACTCCCGTTCATCTCGACAACCTTGCAAAAGTTCCATCTGAGTAAATCGGTTCAGAAAAATACTTTCATCATTGATTATTGCTTCCAGGGATTGGCGTACTAAACCTGTCCTGTCGCGGAAAACGCTGATCCAGACTGATGTATCAATCAGAAACATTTCGGTTTTCCCGCAAAGCTTTGTAGTCGTACTCAGTCGTAAATTGAATTTGTCCGCTTAAATCAAGTAGGTTCCGCTTTTTACGGGTGCGAATTAATTCTTGCAAAGCAAAGTCAATCAATTCTTTTTCTGTTTTGAAATTGGTTAAGCGAAAGGCTTCTTTAACCAATTCTTCGTTAAGTTCAACGGTGGTTGTCATGGTTAATGGTGGATTTCATTCTCTCATTCATTATGGCATAGCCACACCCAACCCTTAACCTAGCCCAACTTCCCCAAATCCTGGTTTCCCCAACTCACCGAAACCAACCTCAACCAAACTCTTTAACTCCTCTGCATCAACGACACCAAACTCAAACTACCCAGATTCCCGACTTCTTAAAAAAGTCAGGAATTTACAAATAGTTAAATTGTCAAGGTATTCTACATACTTATGACTTGGGCGTATAAGTCGATCGCACTTGCAACTCCTTCAACTGCTTCTCATCCACACCAGACGGCGCATTCGTCAGCAAACAACCCGCCTGCTGCGTCTTCGGAAAAGCCATTACATCCCGAATAGATTCCTCACCAGCTAACAGCATTACCAACCGATCCACACCGTAAGCAATGCCTCCGTGGGGCGGAGTTCCATACTCAAACGCATCCAACAAAAAGCCAAACTTATTGTAAGCTTCCTCAGTCGATAAGCCGATCGCCTCAAACACCTTTTCCTGAACTTCCCGCTGGTAAATCCGCAGAGAACCACCGCCGATTTCTGTACCGTTTAACACCAAGTCGTAAGCTTGAGCTCTCGCATTTTTCAAATCGTTAATATCGTCAGGATGCGGCGCAGTAAACGGGTGGTGCACTGCTTCCAAACGCTTCTCGTCCGCGTTCCATTCAAACATCGGGAAATCTGTCACCCACAGCAGATTTATCTTGTCTTTGTCAATCAATCCCAATTCGTTACCAACGAACAAACGCAATCTATCCAAAGTCTTATTGACAGTTGTCGCATCAGCCGCTGCGAATAGCAACAAATGACCTGGTTGCGCGCCCGTGCGATCGAGCAATTCCTGTTTTTGTGCTTCCGTCAAATTATCCTTAATTGCGCCGATCGTATCAATTTCGCCATTATCCCGCACCCGAATGTAAGCCAATCCCTTCGCACCGGCGTCGCTGGCTTCCTTAAACAAATCGCCTTTCGGGCCCGGTTTAATCCGCACGTTAGAAATCGCATCATTCCCGCCAGGAATCGGCAAAACTTTCACAATTCCGCCCGCAGCAACCGCCCCGGAAAATACCTTAAATCCCGAATCTTTCATCAAATCGGAAACATCGACTAATTCCATACCGAAGCGAGTATCCGGTTTGTCGCTACCATAGCGATCCATTGCTTCAGCGTAAGTCAAGCGCGGAAAAGGACGAGGCAATTCTACGCCTTTGACACTTTGGAAAATATGGCAGACTAAACCTTCATTTAAGG
Source organism: Microcoleus sp. B5-D4 (assembly GCF_036705145.1). Lineage (NCBI taxonomy): Bacteria > Bacillati > Cyanobacteriota > Cyanophyceae > Oscillatoriales > Microcoleaceae > Microcoleus > Microcoleus sp. B5-D4. The sequence goes on from NZ_JAUBTV010000064.1 coordinate 16,890, forward strand.
CAATTACTTCTTCCACAGACATGAAACTCATTTCCATGTCCAATTGCGTAAATTCTGGCTGTCTGTCGGCGCGCAAATCTTCATCGCGGAAACAGCGGGCAATTTGATAATATCTGTCAAAACCAGACACCATCAACAATTGTTTGAACAACTGCGGCGACTGCGGCAAAGCATACCATGCACCGGGATTGACGCGGCTGGGAACTAAATAATCTCTCGCACCTTCGGGAGTCGCCCGAGTTAAAATCGGCGTTTCAATTTCCATGAAACCTTCGACATCTTCTAGGTGGCGGCGTATAGCTTTGACAACTTGGTGGCGAAGCTGCAAGTTGCGACTCATACGATCGCGCCGCAAGTCCAAATAGCGATATTTCAGCCGCAAATCTTCCCGCACGCTTTCGGTATCCGCCGTCGCCACCTGAAACGGTAACTGTTTGCGAACCGCATTTAACAACTCAATTTCGTCAGCATAAATTTCCACCTCACCCGTAGGCAATTTCGGGTTGAGGGACTCTTCGGGGCGGCCGGTGACTCTACCCGTAATTTTAACCACGTATTCGCTGCGTAAAGCCTCAGCCCCGTGATAGGAATCGGGGGTGCGTTCAGGATCGCTGACAATTTGCACAATACCCGATCGATCGCGCACATCCAGAAAAATCACCCCGCCATGATCGCGGCGGCGATCCACCCAGCCGTAAAGGGTGACAGTCTCTCCGATGTGTTCGCTTCGCAGTTCGCCGCAGTAGTAACTTCTCATGGTTGGGGGTTATGGACTAAAAATAATGCTTTTTGATTATAGCGCTTAGTGTCAAAACCTTTTATGAACAGGCAAGATGCCTGTGCCACAAGAAAATTCAATCTTTGTGGAACAGGCATCTTGCCTGTGCTTT
>NZ_JAUBTV010000064.1:17879-46518 GCF_036705145.1 Microcoleus sp. B5-D4
AAATATCAACAGCCAAGATGCCTGTGCCACAAGAAAATTCAATCTTTGTGGAACAGGCATCTTGCCTGTGCTTTAAATATCAACAGCCAAGATGCCTGTGCCACAAGAAAATTCAATCTTTGTGGAACAGGCATCTTGCCTGTGCTTTAAAATGGTGTCATATCTGAGTTTAATCCTTCTTGTCAAAAAACGCCGTCAGCGCCGTCCATGCAGACTTAGCCGCATCCGTCAAGCGAGTGCCGATCGACTCAATTTGCTTCACAATAAGGTGCCAATTCTTTTCAGCTTCCGTGTGAATGTGGTCAACAGCTTGTTCGATGCGATCGCGTTCGATCAATTTATTTTGTTCCACCGCTTCTCGCGCTTGTCGCACTGCTTTCAAATAAGCTTCGCGACTGACTTCGCCGGCATCTTGCACCTGCGCTTGCGCCCGCGTTTTAATCGCATCTACCACCAGCCAATTTTTCTCAGTTTCTTTTTTAATCAGCTTGACTGCTTCTGTGAATCTCTCGTGGGCGAGATCCTTATTTTCTTCGATCGCCCCGGAGGCCTTATTGACAGCTTTTAAATAAGCTTCGCGGGTGAGTTCGCCCGCTGCTTGCACTTCGGCGGTGGCGCGTTTTTTAATTGCTTCAAACAGCGCCGCAGTTTCTGCGATCGCCTCATCAGTCGCGTCGGGCATCTCTTTTTTGACGAGCTCCGTCGTTTCGAGAGTTGCCTCTAAAACTGGTTCCTCGGTTACTTTTGGATCTGTCATCTCAATCTTCTCCTGTGGTAGTAAACATTTTCAAAAAATCTCACAGTCCCTGGATGCAGACTTTGTAGGTGTAGCGCCAGAAAGAATTGTGGTCTTTTATACAGACTTTGTACGTGTAGCGCCAGAACGAATTCTGGCATTTAATAAGAACTAGGCAATTCTTATTCCAGCTTTATCAACTTTTGTATCCGCGCTTACCTAGTTGGAATGACCTCAGTTCTATTACATTATATCTACCAAAGTTGCTCTCGTGTGTAGGATACCGCCAATTTGTAGGTACGGTTTAGCGCACTTAAATTAGTGATATAGCAATCCTAAATCATTTGTAAATTTCTTACTCCCTCACCTTGGGTTCGGGGAGGGTTGGGGTGGGGTAAAAAGTGTACGACTCCTGCCGTGATATAGCAATCCTAAATCATTTGTAAATTTCTTACTCCCTCACCTTGGGTTCGGGGAGGGTTGGGGTGGCGTAAAAAGTGTACGACTCCTGCAAGGATTGCTATAAGTCTCTCTACCTAACAAAACACACACTAATAAACTTGGTTTTTCAACACAATAAAACGGGCAAATTTAATACTTTCAATTTGCACACTGCAAATCTTCGCTTTCGTCGGTATATAACAAGTGGTGACATCTTTGAGCGTGCAGTAAAGATTGAGGGAATTCGTACTTAGATAAGAGGATCTCTTCGAGTGCAACTTTCATTTGATTGGCGCAGATATGTGGAGGCACTTTGCCCATTCCCGTACCCATGCCGGGAATAGCGATAGTTTCAATGATATGTTTGACTGGCGTTCCATCTGGGACTGAGCCAAATTTTACGAGAGTCAAAATAGCGCGGGTTGCTAGATAAACATTTACTGTTTCTCTTACAACTGTGGGGACGCGCATAATTGGTGCCGCGATTAAATAGGGAATTTCAGCATGGTCGGTGTCTACAATTTCTGCCATTCCTACTAAAAGTTCGCCGTGATGTCGAGCCTGAATTAGTTTTTGCAAGCGTTCAAGAACCTGCCCTCCAAAATATTCCGAAATTTCTAAATCTAAGCCGTCGTCCATGAAACCAAAACTATTCCCCGGACTAACAATAGCATCGCATTTCACATCAAATATTGAACCGTGATGTATCTTTACATTTTCCATACTGCCGCAAGTGCTTTCCCACGCTCTAACTAAACCATCGTCTAAGGTAGCCAGCACAATTTGCATAAATACTCTCTCTTAATTTTAATTGCGAACAGCTAGAGCGATCGCCAATTTAATCCTACAATACTTTACATAATTCCGCTGAATTTAAAATTCATCTCAATTTCAACGAGCAAAGGTTCAATAGCTACGACATTTTTTGAACGCACACACCCTTAACCTAATACAGGGAGCCCTTTTAACGGGGTTGCCACCCTCTCAGGTTTAGGTGTGATGAGCTGTACTGCATCGTGTTTTCCCGCTGAGGCGCTAAAGTCTGCAAGCTGTTTCCCTATCTGGTTTTCAGTTTACTCTTTCTCGGTTGAACTCACGTTTAATAAATAATGCTTATGGCGCTCCAATCGGGAGCATCTCATATTTGTAAAAACACTTCTTCTGGCTCCTGAATTCTGACTCTTTCCTCCGGGCTTCGGGCTCCGGGCTCCTAACTCCAATTTTGGGCTTGGCTGCTTTCATTGAGATGCTCCCCTCCGATATCGCAGTTCTCAATAAAATGAGGTACACACCGCTCGCAACTGATGCCCACGGAGGCCACGGAGGCCTATGCCCGCGAGAGCACCTCATGTTACTGAGAAAGGCTATATCGCTGTTCTCAAAAGAACGGTTGAGGATTTAAACAGCGTTTGGTGAGTTTATGCTCGTACATCAGTTTATCAGCCTTTGCCAGCAATTGTTCTAATAAAACTTCATTATTTAAATCCCCAAACTGCACACCAAGACTTATTGATATATAAGCTCGCTCGGACTGTTGATTAAAGCGATCTATATTGTCTTGCAGCCGAGCATGAAAATTAGTAGATGAATCACCAGAAAAGTTAGGAATAAATAAAGCAAATTCATCTCCTCCCAGTCGAGCAACAATATCCGCCTCACGAAAGGTTTGCTTCAATATTTGAGCTGCGTCAACGATTACTCGGTCTCCCATTTCGTGTCCTAAAGTGTCGTTAATCTTTTTCAAACCATCTAAGTCAGCGAACAAAATAAAATAAGATGTTTGCGTGCGCCGAGCAATTTTTAATTGTTGATCTGCTAATAAAAAGAAACCCCGTCGGTTATATAATCCAGTTAATTCATCGGTCACGGATAGCTGTCTTACTTCTGCTTCTGCCCTCAGACGTTCCTGGATTTCGTGTTCTAAACGTTGATTTTGTTCGAGCAGTTGTTGGCGTTGCTGTTGGATGAGTAATTGATTTTTTACTCGCATCAGCACTTCCTGCTCTTGAAAGGGTTTGGTAATATAGTCTACGCCACCCAGTTCAAAGGCTCGTACCTTGTTTTCCAGTCGTTCGAGCGCACTGATAAAAATAACCGGGATCTGAGCACTCGTTTCCGATGCTTTTAACTTTTGGCAGACTTCGTACCCATTCATCTCCGGCATATTGATGTCAAGTAAAATCAGAGCAGGTGGGTCGCGATGAACACCTTGGAGTGCCATTCTGCCGTTGAGGGCTTTACGCACAATATAGCCCTGTGACTCTAGAATTTTGGCTAACAAGCGCAGATTGTCTGGGGTATCATCCACGATGAGAATATTCGTTTGGGCGGCAAGTTTGAATAGAGTTGTCATGGTCTTCTTCCTAAATCTGGGTGAGAGTTGCGATCGCTTCAAGCTGAAAGTTATCGACCAGAGATGTCATCGCCTCGATGAAATCTTGTTTTTCCTTGGGAATTTGAGCGATAAGTTCATAAAGCTTATTATCACTAAGATCGAGTGCTGCTTCATGAACTTCTGCAATCCACTTGGTGGGCATGGTTTTCAAGTCGGGAGTAAATATCTTTGGTGGCGAAGCTGATGAGTCTGGCGGAACTTTTTCGGCGTAGCAGTAGCGGACGCCCAAGTGATGAGCTATTTTGTTGAAAAGTGTGTCTTCAGTAAACGGCTTGGCAATGTAGTCATCGCAACCGACTTGCAGGCTGGCGATACGATCGTCCTCAAAAGCATAGGCAGTGAGGGCAATTATGCGTGTAATTTGTCTTTTGTCCTGTGAGATTTGCCCTGAGTTATCTGCTGATGACTCATGACTCATGACTAATGACTGTTGTGCTCGAATCTGTGTCGTCGCTTCATAACCATCCATGACAGGCATTTGAATGTCCATCAAAATCAAGTCAGGGTGCCATGTTAGCCAACGATCGATCGCCTCTACCCCATTTTCCACCGCACACACATCAAACCCAACTGACTCCAGCAGCGTCACCAGCAGTTGCCGATTTTCTGGAACGTCTTCTACTACTAGAATTCGGTAGATAGGTTGCCCAGGTGCGAGCCCGATAATCCGATCGCTAATTTCAGGTTCCTCTACATCAACGGACTCTGGTAGTTCCAAAACGACTTGGCAGGTAAAAGTCGAGCCTCGATCCAGGGTGCTTCGCACGGTGATATCGCCTCCCATCAGACGCGCAAACTCACGACTGATAGACAGTCCTAAACCTGTTCCTCGATCGTGACGATCGCGATCGGTTTGCATGAAAGCCTCAAAAATAGATTCTAAATCTGAGGGAGAAATGCCAGATCCGGTATCCTCAACTTCGAGACACAGGGTAATAGTTGGTTTAACGTCGGGTTGATTAGTGGCGCGATCGCCATTTGTACCGGATGGCATATCATCTGATGAAAAAGATCGTCCGCGCAGGGCTATGCTTCCTGTTGTTGTAAATTTGATCGCGTTCCCAAGCAGATTAATCAAGATTTGGCGAAGTTTTACTCGATCGCCACAGACATAACGCGGGACAGTAGCATCCCACTCGCTGCTCAAATATAACCCTTTCTCAGACGCTTTGAGGGTGAACATCTCGTTAATAGAACCCAGTAGTCGATGCAGATTAAAACAGCTTTTACTCAGTACCAATTGCCCTGCTTCAATCCTAGACATTTGCAAAACATCGTCGATCAATGTCAGCAGGTGTTCTCCACTACGGGTAATGATCCCTAAATGCTCTTGAAATTCTTCTGGGATATAGGGGCTGCGGTTCATAAGCTGGGTAAATCCCAGAATGGCGTTGAGTGGCGTTCTGAGCTCGTGGCTCATGTTGGCAAGGAACTGGCTTTTGGCACGGTTGGCTATAGCTGCCCTTTCTGCAGCGTGTTCTAGGGCAGTTTGCGAAAATTCTAACACCGCCAGCATGAGGATATGTCTCATTTCGGCGGCAGCTTCTAACTCTGCAATCTGCCACGGATAAGACATCTGGCGCACTGTCTCTTGCCACAGTTCAAAGGATTGGCGGGGACACAGGTGCATTTTTCCAATGTCGTCGATCGACACAGCATCCTGTGGATTACCTGCCCAGTTTACTGTTTGAATTTGCTCGGGTCGGAACCAAAGGATATGGTATGACTTTTGTTTGGCGTAGCATAGCAAGATTGAGATTGCTAAAACACCGCTAGCTCGCTCTTTGAATTGCTTCGCTTGGGGATAAAACTGAGACAAAGAAGCTGTTGCAAACACTCGTTCTTTGTTCTGTTGCAGCAACCACTGCACGAGTTCGCCAACCTCAGCTTCAGATGGTGTTTGACCCACCAATGTCAGACGACCATCGAGCAGAATTGCAGCTCCCTGAGCATGAACTAAATCTAGCAATTGAGAAGCATTTTCCGTCAATACCTGTTCGATAAAATTAGAATCTCGCCGGAATGCCTGCTGAAGTTGATCCTGAATAGTTTTCGCCTGCGATCGGTAAACGTTCAATTCTCGCTCTTGCTGATGTACCAGTTCGATCGAGGCAAATTGTCCTAAAAATTCACAGGTTTTGCGAGTTTCGTAATCTACCAATCGCGGGCTGTAATGGTGACAGGCAATTAATCCCCAGAGACGCCGATCGTCAATTAACGAAATCGTCAGTGTCCCAGCCACTCCCATATTCTGCAAATATTCAATGTGGTAGGGAGATACTCCCCTTAACACACAAGCACTGAGATCCTGGGGTGTATTGGTTAGGGGATGGTGGGTGGGAATTAGGCGGGCCGGGGTGTAATTGATATTGGGAATTTGGCGCACCCAGTTGCGGTAAAACAATTTGCGGGCGGGTACCGGAATATCGATCGCCGGGTAATGCAACCCCAGGTAGCTTTCTAGATAGCTTTCTTTCTCTTCAGCAATCACCACCCCATGATCATCGGCTTCAAAGCGATAAATCATCACGCGATCGAACCCGGTCATGGCTTTCACTTCTCTAGCAATGGTTTGAGCTAAATCAGAAAGACCGAGCGCAGTGCGAAAGTTGAGGATAACTGTTTGCAGACGATGATAAAAATCGATTGAACGATCATTTTCAATAGTCAATTGGGGTTCGATCTCCAGAATTAACTCATCGGATATCTGATGCAGGGTGCTTCTAAATGTTTGAACATTGCCTTCTTTTAGGGGTATTTTTAGATCAAAACTATTATGAATGTTGAGGTCTTCTTGATTTAGATACCTGACCATTTTTTGTACTTGCTCGTGACCAAATAACCCTGGCAATGGCTGACCTAGCAATTCTTTTGCCGAAATCCCAAAAAACTGTTCTACATTTTCACTGGCCTGTAAAATATTGAGGCTGCTTCCTTGCAGCAAAAAAATGATTCCGTGTGGCTGAATATGACCTGGAGCATACACGGATTCTTCACTGCATTCCTCTAAACTTGTTAAATCAAAAGGAGTGATTTGGGAGATTTGGCTAACGTTATGAGGCATTTTATGTCAGTTATTTACAATAAAAATTAAGGATGTTTTTCAAGAATTACCAAAATTTAGATTTTCTTTTTGTTCGCTGTTCCTAATTCCCTAGTCCTAATCAAACGTTTAATTGCACAACAGCTTATAAATCCAATGGAGAAATTCCAATTGGGAAATGGTCTTGAATTAGATTAATGATTTTCTCAAATTGATACTGGTTGGCAAGTTCCGTCAGATAAATACCCAATTGAGCGAGGTCTGAGGAAAGTTCAGCTACCAGTTCAACGATCGCAACATCATCCCCACATAAAGCAGCATCTTCCAACTCAACCACCCATTCTTTTGGTAATTTCGCCAGAAGCGTTGGATCGAGGGAATCTGGGACGGAAGAGGCAACAGAAGAGAGGTAAGAAGGAAAATAATCTGTTCCCCGTTCCCCCTTTTCTGTTTCCTCTTCCTGATATACATACTCTAAACCTAGGTATTCCGCCATCTTAAGAAATAGGGTTTGTTCCTGGAAGGGCTTGCTGATGTAGTCGTTGCAACCAGCAGCTAAGGCGAGGGCGCGATCGCTCTGGGAAGCTTGGGCCGTAAGTGCAATAATGATACTGTTCTGTCTGTTTTCCATTGCCCGAATTTGCTTGGTAGCTTCGTATCCATCTAACACGGGCATCCGAATGTCCATCCAGGTTAGGTCGGGTTGCCATTGTTGCCAAATCTGCACCGCTTGCTGTCCGTTGGTAGCTTCTTTTACCTCTAATCCTAATTGTGTCAGTAATCTGACCATTAGCAAGCGATTTTCTGCTTGATCGTCAACCACCAAAATGCGACGCTCCGGTTGACTGGGAGCCAGCCCAATCACGAGGCGATTATTCTCTTCGGGTGTAACATTTACTCCACTGATGGGGCTGACGGGAAGGGTAAAAGTGAAGGTACTCCCCTCTCCCAGAGTGCTGCTGACAGAAATTTTTCCGCCCATGAGTTCCAACAATTTGCGGCTAATGGTGAGACCTAACCCAGTACCGCCGGTCGATCGCTTCCCAGCTTGGGCTTGCACAAACGCATCGAAGATGGTATCGAGTTCGACCGATGCCATCCCTACACCTGTGTCAGCGATTACAAACTGGAGAATCGGCCGAGTTGTGGTTAATGCCCCTGTACCGTTCGCCTCAATGCTGACTTGCAAAGTAATGCTTCCCCGATCGGTAAATTTGATGGCATTACTCAGCAGATTGAGCAAAACCTGGCGCAGTTTTTGAGCATCGACAAGCATAAATTGGGGAACTTCTGGCGCAATCTCGAAACAAAGGTGAAGTCCTTTAGAACTTGCTCGTTCCGCCAACATATTTCGGAGGGAATGCAGCATCGCAATTAAGTCTAATCCGCTTTGTTCAACTGTGCAGTGTCCCGATTCAATTTTCGAGAGATCCAACACATCGTTAATCAAACTCAAGAGGTGATCGCCACTGCGACGAATTGTTTGCAGGTCTTCTTTTTGGTTCGGAGTTAGGCAGGAGTCATGGGCCATCACCTGAGCAAATCCTAGAATCACGTTGAGGGGAGTGCGTAATTCGTGGCTCATATTGGCTAGGAAGGTACTTTTTGCCAAGTTCGCTGCTTCTGCGGCTTCCATTGCGTGCTGCAGTGCCAATTCTTTTTGTTTGCGATCGCTGATGTCTTTGTGCGTTCCAATCATCCGTAAAGGCTTACCATCTTCATCGTAGGCAACGACTTTCCCGTAGTTAGCGATCCACTTCCACTCACCTGACTTGCAACGCACACGATAGTCAAAGGCATACTTAACTGAGCTATTTTGCAAGTGACTATTCAGAGACTCAAAAACCCATAATTTATCATCAGGGTGAATCATTTGCTCCCAGACGTTCACATTCATCATTAACTCACCAGGCTTGTAACCCAGCATCTCCTGGTAGTAGGAATTAATGTAAACTTCTCCAATTTTAATGTCCCAATCCCATAGTCCATCTCCAGAGGCTTCTAGTGCCAGCATTAAGCGTTCCTCACTCAGTTGTAAAGCGGTTTCAGCTTGATGCTGTCGCGTCACATCGATCGCCACACCACCTACTAGCATTTGCCCAGATAAGTCGGGGATGAGAAATTTGTAAACCAGAAACTCACCCAGGGTTCCATCTTGACGGGAGGCAATCTCAATCGTTTCCATTACCTCGTAGGTTTGAGCAACCGTTTGGATATTGTCTAGAAATTGTTGGGCGATGGCGGCGGGGTAAAGTTCAAAAATGGATTTTCCAATCACATCGTCAGTGGGTAACTCGAAGGTATTGAGATAAGTCTGGCTGGCATAGAGCATTACACCATTTTTATCGGTAATCCAGGCAGGGGCTGGGCTGTGATTCATGAAGGCTTGGAAGCGAGTTTCACTCTCTCGGAGTGCCTGTTCTGCTTGTTGGCGTTCCGCTTCGTTGCGTTTGCGATCGCTAATATCCCGGCAGATACAGAAGTTCATCATCTCACCTTCTAATTCCACCCGGTTCCAGCTAATTTCCACGTCATATACAGAACCATCCTTGCGGCGATGTCGCGTTTCAAACAGCGGAATAACCTCCTCTCTCTGGAGCATAAGTTGTAGTTCTTCCTTCGTCCATTCAGCATCCCAATCAAACACACTCAGATTCAGGGTTTCTTCTAAGGTGTAGCCCAGCATTTGAGCAAAACTGGGACTAGCTTCGACAACTTTTCCGATCCAATCCATGACAACAACACCGTCCATTGAAGTGTTGAAGAAGGTTTTACTCCGCAGGAGTTCCTGTTCTAGTGCAAGTTCGGCTTTTTTGCGATCGCTAATATCTTTCATGAAGCAGTAATGCCCCATAAATTGGTGCTGTTCGTCGTAAGTTGAAATCATCACCAATTGCTTATAAAAAACCGAACCATCTTTACGAACGCCTCTGGTTTCAACTTCAACTCTGCCCTCTTGCACCATCAGCCAATAGGCTGCCACCAGTTTTTCCAACTCATCGGGATGTACGGTTTTTTCCCAGGACATCCCGATCATTTCTTCTGGCTGATAGCCTGTCACGTCAGAATAGGCTTTATTGGCATAGAGGTAACGTCCTTGTACATCCAGTTTGGAAATGCCGGACACCGCATTTTGCATCACCTCACTCAGTTCTCTAAGCTCTGCTTCTGCTTGTTTGCGATCGGTAATATCTTCAGACAAACAAAGTAGGTACTGGGGCTGATGGCGATCGTCGTAAATGGGAATCTTCACCGTATGGAGCCAACGTTTACCCAGACTATGACTATCGATGATTTCTTCAGGAATATCCTCAGCAATGCCCTTGAGAAAGACTTCTCTATCCTTTTGCTCGAAAAATTTTGCCTGTTCTATGGGGAAAAAATCATAGCCACTTTTGCCAATGATTTGTTCGGCTGAAATCCCAAATAAATTTTCGCTAGTTTTATTCCAAAACTGAATGAAACCAAAATTTTTAGGATGTACATCCTTGACAAAAACCGCAATCGGTAAATTATCCAACAGTGCTTGTAAGAAATTGCGAGTTTTTTGGATTTCCAGCTCTATTTTTTTGCGCTTGCTAATATCAATAAACGTAACTATAACTTGTTTAATTTGACCGTTTTGATCTAACTCCGGGTAGGCATTAACTAATACCCAAACAAAACTATTAATTCCTTTTTTAATTCCTAAAACATGATTTTTGAGGGAAGTTCCCGTGGATAAAACCTGATTCACGGGATATTCCTCTAGGGGCATCACGCTGCCATCTTCCCGCACCAAATGCAATGCCGGATCGCTCACGGGTTTTCCCAGCATTTGATCCATTGAAAACCCTAGTAATTCAGCGGCTGTTTCATTACATAATTGGAGGCAGGTATCTGTCCCATGAATCACAAAACCCGCATTTAAGTTATCGATCAATTGCCTATATCTGGCTTCGCTTACCAGTAAAGCAACTTCAGCTTGCTTGCGCTCCGTAATGTCGGTGTGAGAGCCAGCCATCCGAATTACGTTACCGGCATCATCCCAAAGTGCCTGACCACGATCCAAAATCCATTTGTAGGAACCATCTTTGCAGCGAACGCGATGTTCTGTAATATAAAAAGGAGTTTTCTTGGCAAAATGGTCTTGAACGGCTTGCATCACCCATCCCAAATCATCGGGATGTATCAGATTAACCCATTCGTCTACAATGTTTTTGATTTCATGGTCTTCATAGCCCAGCATTTCCTTCCAGCGACTAGAAAAGAAGACCTCATTGGTTTGAACATTCCAATCCCAAATGCCGTCATTATTCCCGCGTACAGAAAGTTCCCAGCGTTCTTCACTTTGACGTAGTGCTGCTTCTGCTTGTTTGCGGTCAGCAATATTCCGGGCAATCTTTGAGGCTCCAATTATATTCCCTGTTTCGTCTTTAATGGGGGAGACACTAATCGAGACATCGATTAATGTTCCATCTTTCCTCAGCCTTTTTGTATCGTAGTGTTCGATGCGTTCTCCTCGCTGGATTTTGGTGATAATTTCGTTTTCCTCATCTCGATAGTCTGCGGGAATCAGTTTTCTCCCTGATTGCCCTACTATTTCGGCCGCTGTATAGCCAAAAATTTTTTCTGCTCCTACATTCCAACTTGTAACTACACCCTCTAAATCTTGGCTGATAATGGCATCTTCCGAAGATTCAACGATCGCAGCTAGTCGAGCGATCGCAATTTCTGCCTGTTGTCGCTGGTGAATTTCCCATTGCAACTGATGATTGGCTTTTTTGAATTTATCGACTTTGCCATAACTAACTTGTGCGAGATACACGACCAAAATCAGCAGCCACACTAAAATTAAGCCACCAATTAACACAACTGTTGGCAAATAAAAATCTTCTTTTCCTACTAAATATAAGTTGGGATAAATATCTACTCGCCACTCTGCACTATAGGCTCTTATTACAACTGTTTTAGGCCGTGAATGAGGAGATAAAAACTCTTGACCGTAGATCAAATTTGTGCCATCATATATAGCCACCTTGTACGCAGGAGGCACTTTTAAAATACTGTCAAATAGAGTTTTAAACTTAAAAACTCCGACAATAAACCCATCAAACCGCTCCCCTACAAATAAAGGAAAACTTGCTAGAAATCCTTGACCCCCTTGAGCGAGGGAAACATTGCGAGTTAACATAGGTTGACGCAAATCACGAGCCACTTGCAAAGTGATTTTGCGACGCAGTTCCTGATTAAGATCTAGGTTTTGCGCTGCCTCATTCCCAGCCAGTGGCACAATCGATCGCACTTTAAATGATGGATCGACTAATGCGATCGCCTGATAACCGTAGAAATCCTTTACATAAGCATCAGCATCGGCTTCCCAAAGAGCCTTTGGTGTACCGCCATTGGCTTCCCAGCGATTCGCCATCTGCCGAAGTGTCAGCATCCGAATTGATAATTCTTCGGTCAGTTGTGCATGAATCGCATTGGCTTCCTGCTGAATTAACTGCTCAATGTGAATTTGTCCGTTGAGGGTTAGCTGTTGCCACGTAAATAAAACAGCAAGAGAAGCCACCACACCAAGCAGAAGAGGTAGCAATCTTTTAAGTGGTCTTTGGCATAAGGTTATCATCAGGTTGAGTCGAGTGATAGCCATAAATTAAGCGCTCTCTGAATAGAGCTGCCTTCAATTTAATGGGCGATAATTTCAATTTAATTATACAACACAGCAAAGTTTTGAGAGTGAAAACCCGTTAACGCTAGGACAATCTCTAAACTTGATCAGCCCTAAATAGAACTGTTAAATTCTACCGATAAATAATCTTGTTCCTTAAGCCCTAGCTGTCTAACTAAATTTAGAGAGGGCGATAAGCTAGATCTGTTCAGATTGTAAATAGGTATTGTTTGCCAACAGTGGCGGCAAAACCAGTAGATTTGATGCTCGCGAACGTGACGGAGCATTTGATTCGAGCAGCAGGGGCAGTGTGTCATAAATACCTATTTTTTAACTAAGGGGTATTTCACTCTTGTTGCAAAGTGCTGTAAGCTCGCTTGAAGCAACGATAACAAGACCCTATACAAAAAAAATAAAGATTTGGTAAAGAAGACAAAATGCTTAAAAAAAAGATACAAGTTTAAACAATTTGTAATAATATTAGGAGCGCAGAGAATTTTTATCCCACAATACGCACATTGTTACACACCTTGTAATGTCACATCTGTTTATTGAGAATTGTACACTATTCAGAGGCAATTTATGAAGGTATCACGGGCAGAGAGTCGGGTGTAAAAGATGCGGTATCAGGAACAATCGATGCCTTCGCTAGCGACGGAATGCTGTTAGTAGGAGAAGCGCTGACACAGGGTTTAACTCAAAGCCAATATTCTGTTATACCGGAGCCGCCTTTAACCTGCATTTCTTACTGCATGATCCTGCCAGCAAGCGACACTGAATGGAAAGAAACAGTCAATAATTATATTCGCAATCAAAGTTCGACGAATTTGTTGGAAAAAGTGCTGGGGCGCAATTCTCCTTTCCTACCGATGAGTGTCGCCGATCAAGATAAATGTATTGTAAAACTTCATTGAGTTTGTAGGCAATTGTAGACAATAATGGTATCATATAGCCATGAGTGCCAACTAATGAATAAGTACAACTCAAAGCACGGAAGTCTCAGATGCAACTAACGGAGAGGCATATTATTAAATCAACGGAACACCGTTTCGCTCTTATTGACCAACTAGCTTTCAAATCCAAAAATCTGTACAATGCTGCTAACTACGTCATTCGTCAGAACTTTATCTACGGATGGGGCTATATCAATTACAACGAGATGAACCGATTGATGAAGTCTCACGAAGCATATAAGGCTTTGCCTGCTAAAGTTAGTCAGCAAATCTTGATGGTTCTAGATAGGAATTGGAAGTCGTTTTTTGAAGCCGTCAAAGCTTACAAAGCCGACTCTTCTAGATTCACGGGTCACCCAAAGTTGCCAAAGTACAAAGATAAGCTTAAGGGGCGAAACCTTCTCGTCTACACGATTCAGGCGATTAGCAGCAAACAGTTGAAAAGCGGAATCATCAAACTTTCCGGTACTGAACTTTCAATTAGAACTAAAGTTGATCCTGACCAGATTTGTCAAGTTAGGTTGGTTCCGAAATGTGATTCCTATGTGATTGAGGTAATTTATGATGAGCCGGAGTCCAGCGCCAGCGACGACAAATTCGTAGCCGGTATTGATTTAGGACTGAATAATTTAGTGGCGCTAACTTCAAATCAACCGGGATTTATTCCGCTGTTGATTAACGGGCGACCGTTAAAATCGATTAACCAGTTCTATAATAAGCGCAAAGCGAAACTGCAATCCCAATTGAAAGGGTGTCGCAAAACCTCATCACGCATTCAGCGACTAACTCGCTGTCGCAATCAGAAAGTAGACAATTACTTGCATCATGCGAGTCGCACTATTGTCGATATCTTGACAGCGCAACAAATAGGGACGCTAGTAATTGGCAAGAATGCCCAGTGGAAAACCGATATCAATCTTGGAAAGCAGACTAACCAAAACTTTGTCAGTATTCCTCACGCTCGATTAATTGAAATGTTGGAATACAAAGCTTTCTTGGTTGGAATCAAGGTGATCGTGCAGGAGGAATCCTACACGTCCAAAGCTAATTTCTTAGGCTTAGACCCAATTCCTGTTTACGGAAAAATAGAAACAGAACCTGTATTTACCGGAAAACGAATTAAGCGAGGTTTGTACAAAACATCGAGTAATCAGTTGATTAATTCTGACGTAAACGGTGCTTACAACATTCTCAGAAAAGCAATCCCAAATGCGTTCAGCTTTCTTGATAGAGAGCTGCGTAGTTCAGCCGAGGCGGGTCAATCCGCTCAAAGTAAAAGCGAAGGGGGAGGGGCTGATGCCTCCCATGTCATTGCAATAAATGACTATACTTTTACCAGCTATTTGAACCCAAATCGGGCAAGGTTTTCGCCGCGCACCAGAAGAATAGCGGTAAGGTGCGGATCTTGTCAGGGCAAGTCCGATCGCTGCAACCAGTGGCGTCAATACGCTCTAAACTGGATTCAGGAAGGCGCGCAGCACAGGTTTAGGAGGGTCATCAGTGACAGAAAAAAGTTATCAATCGTCTTCTCTACCCACCTACGCGCGAAAAGAACTGCGGGAATTAGTTCGATCGCAGTTAAGGGCCCTGTTGGAAGAAGGAGACTTTAAAGGAGCAAAAGCGATTTTGCACCCGGTGCAGGAAGCAGACATAGCTGAAGCTATCGAAGGCCTGCCAGAAACCATGCAAGTAATAGCTTTCCGCTTGCTTTCCAAAGACGAAGCAATCGCAGTCTACGAATATCTCGACTCCAGCGTTCAGCAGTCCCTCTGCGAAAAATTCAAACGCCAAGAAGTCATTGACATTGTAGACAAAATGTCCCCGGACGATCGAGCTAAACTCTTTGACGAACTGCCGGCAATATTAGTCCGTCGCCTGTTGGGGGAATTGAGCCCAACGGAACGAGAAGCAACGGCTCAACTTTTGGGCTACGAAGCCAGTACCGCCGGTCGGATCATGACCCCGGAATACATTTCTCTGAAAGAAAGCTTTACCGTCGCCCAAGCTTTAGACCGCATTCGCTCTTTGGCTAGAACTACCGAAACAATTTATTCTCTTTACGTCACCGACGCCGGACGCAGTTTGACCGGTATTTTATCCCTGCGGGATTTAGTCACTTCCCCCCTGGACAAAACTGTCGGCGAAATTATGACCCGCGACGTAGTTTCTGTTCAAACAGGAACGGATCAAGAAGAAGTAGCTAGGCTGATCCAGCGTTACGATTTTTTAGCTGTGCCCGTTGTAGACCGCGAACAGCGTTTGGTCGGCATCATTACAGTTGACGATGCGATCGACATTTTAGAACAAGAAGCAGCCAAAGATATTTATACCTTGGGCGGCGTCCAGTCCGGCGGCGACAATTATTTTCAGACCGATTTAATCACTGTTGCCCGGAAAAGGGTCGTGTGGCTGTTTGTTCTGCTTTTAACTAATACTGTCACCGGTGCAATTATTAGAGCTCAAGAAGATATTTTGAACCAAGTAGTCGCCTTAGCAGCTTTTATTCCCCTGCTGACTGGCACTGGAGGCAATGTCGGAGCTCAGTCCTCAACAGTTGTAATTCGCGGTTTGAACACTGATGAAATTACAGCAATGGGGCCGTTTCAAGTAATTGTTCGCGAGGGGATGGCGGGAGCGCTGCTAGGAGCTATATTGGGGACTGTAGCGACGGGCTGGGCTTACACTCTGCAAGGGAGTTTAGAAGTGGCACTCGCGGTGGGAGTGAGTTTGTTTGCGATCGCAATTTTAGCTTCTATTGCCGGTTCAGCTCTGCCGTTTCTATTTCGTTCTTTAGGTTTAGACCCCGCTTTAATGTCTGCTCCCTTTATTACTACCGCAGTTGATGTCCTCGGGGTGTTGATTTATTTCACTTTAGCTCGACAAATTTTGCAGCTTTAATATATTTAATTAGATGGCTGTGAATAAAAAACTTAATCTGTTTTTCACCACTGCTAAATTCGGGGTCTACGTGCGATTACATACCGGATATCTGCACTCGCGCGTACTTTATTTTTATCGGCATACTTGCACCAGTTGAAAAAAAGAATGCAACTATAGGCCCGTGATCGAAACTCCGAGCTTCCTCAGTCATTCCAAATCTAAAATCTAAAATCTAAAATCTAAAATCTAAAATGGTATTAGCCTATGTCATCATCCAATTCACCCACCAAAATCCAAAATCCCAAGTCGAGCAATTGGTTAGAAACTGCTGAAGTGGTTTTTATTGCTGCCTCTGCTGTGGGATTGGCTGCTAGTTTGGTTTGGGAACAGAGCGTTTATGCTCAAGTACCTGTAGTGATTGCGTTGGTGTTGAATTTTGTGAACCGACAGAAGCTGCACAAGCAAGTTAAAGCAAGTACGGCGGCCACGTTCGATCGCGTAAATCAACAAGCAGCTACTACCGATCGCGCGATCGAGCAATTGCAACTTGCTGTAAATGCTTTAGACGAAGCTCTTTCTCAAACATCTCGCGAAAATCTCAATGTTGGGCCTGGAGAAAACGTACACTCTCTAATTTCAGCAATTGAGAACCTGCGCCAGCGACTAATAATTTTAGAAAAAACTATTAAAATGATTCAAAGCGAGATCGAACTCACCAGCCGCCAATTCAAACAGCGACCGGAGTTGCAACAAATCGAAACTTTGACAACAATAATTCTGGACTTGCAGCAGTTTATCAACGAACTGCCACAGTGGGGCAATTTGCAGCAGCGCCAGCTAACTGAACTTCAGCAAAAAGTAGACAATGCTTTGGCTGAGATCTCAGAAGAAATTGCTGCGATTCCCAACCGCGTGCAAGAGGCGCTAGCTAGTCGCGGTGGGGAAATTAACCCACAGCTTGGTTCTGGTTTGAATGCCGAGCAAAAGAATGGTTATCGACCTAAAACCCAGAATGAGAAAATTCGCCAGAAATATCCCAGAGCTTATGTTAAGTGGAGTCAGGATGAAGACGAAAATTTGAAGAAAGAATATGCTAGCGGTCAACAAATTGACGAATTAGCTCAGAGATTTCAGCGACAGCCTAGTGCCATTCGTTCGCGCTTACAAAAATTAGGCTTAATCAAATAATGGGAATTGGTAATTGGTAATTGGTAACCACAGAAAACAGAAAACAGACAACAGTCAACAGTCAACTGACAACTGACAAATAACAAAACGATCGCCCTTTTTTTTCAAAAGAGCGATCGCTTTGTTTCTGTATTCAGTACCGGCTGCTAACAGCGGGCCACTAACATTACATCTCAAGGCTTTATAGCCTTGGTCTACCTCATTTTAGAAATCTTGGGGTAACAAAGAACTTAAACGCTCCAACAAAGGATCGGAATTCCGAGGAGGAGCAACTTCAGCATCAGGCACTACATTATCATCCGCCACAGACTCAGACTCAATCGGGCCAGGCTCTACTACTTTTGAAACTTGGGCAAAAGAAACTTGAGCAAACTTACTGTTAACACTCCCCTGCAACTGATCCAACTGCGCGCTGAGTTGACTCAGTTGATGTTCCAGTCCCTCCAAACGGCTTAATTCCTCTGCCGAAACATTGTGCTCAAACTCAGCAAATTTTACCACAAGTTCAGCAATACGCTGTTCCAACCGTTGAAAGCTCTGTGTAGAGCTAGCAGACTCAGATACAGACAAAAACTGCCACAAAGCTTGCTTGCAGAGATTGCTGAAAGTCTGATACTTCGTGAAAGCCAACTCTTTTTCAATAGCGGCCAGCAAAGTTTGATCCGCAGCATCTTCCGTAAACGCCACCGAGAAATTCGCCTTATTTTTTGCCCACAGTGCCATAGGGTTCAAGCCTTAATGCGTTACTTTATCGTGGCTAGCTGAGCCTCAGCATAAATAAACTGTCCCAAAGCATTAGCTTTCCGGGAAGGCTGAGCCAAGTGAGCCTTAAGATTGGCGTCTTTAAGCAAAGGTTGCAACACCTCCCAGAAAAACTCGCCGCCACCGCCAGTCAGAACCACATCCGTCACACGTTCGGGCAACCACTGCACCAAACGTTCGGACAGTTCGTTAGCGAAAGCCTCCCGCAAATCCTTAATAATCGGATCTAAATTAGTCGGCTTAGTCGCTCCTCTGGGACGGTAAAAACGCTGGCCTTCGGGTTTATTCACCGCTTCCAGTAAAGACAGAGATTGAGGGTCTGCCCCCGGAATCTTTGAGGCAACTTGTTCGTAGAACTTGTTCATTGCGAAGGAATCGCTCTTTGAAGCCGCCCGGGCAAACCGGAAACGATCGACCATTAACAAATCCGTAGTTTGGTGTCCGATATCTACAACAGCCACCGACAGTTCCGGCAACTCCGGCGTAAACTCCTTGTTATCTTGAGCCTCGCACCAAATCAGGCTGCCGAACCCTTCCGGCATCACCCAAACGTGACTGATGTTAATATCCACCCGCTCGCCCCGGTACACCACAACGTGGGGAGAGCGCAGTTGGCTGATAATCTCTTCCTTTTCCTTCTCAAACTGATCCTGCGAATAAAACGGCAAACCCAGCACAACTGCTATTTCGCCTTTCATCTGGAAATATCCAGCACAGGAAAAGACCTTAACCAAAGCATCTACTACTTTCGATTGGTCGGCGCCACCGAGATTAGCGCCAAAATCTGCTGCCAATTGACCTATAGCGTAGCCCTTGCCCTGGTACTCCAGCCACATATCCAACAGAGGGTCTGTTGCTTTGGACTCAAAGCTGCCGCCCCGCACCTTTTCTACGGGCATAGTAGCCACGTTGGCAGGGATGAAAACAACGCTACTCGGGTTGCGACTCACGCAAGCTTTAGTTGCCGTCCGACCCAAATCAGCACTAATAATCGATTTGTTAGAAGCGACTTTAGTCTGCTGGGTCAGCATAGCCGAATTAGGAACAAGCTGTCTAGTTGTCATTGAAATGTGTTACCTCACTGAGCCTCACCATTATCATGCCTTATCCCTTGACACTGCCACGCTTAAAGACAGTGGGTTTTGCGGCGATTCTTCTAACTCTACCTAGATCGGTATCGAAATCAGCACCAAACATTATATTCGGGACGATCGCCCTTACCGTAACTAACCTAACTTTTTCTGGAGCGATCGTCCTCGAAGCTCTGTTGCCTGAGAGTGCATTGTTAAGTTAAATTTAGTTAAGATTCTGAGTGTAAACTTTTGTCGCACTTCTCCGACACCGCGATCTTACCCGATCTGTCCCCAATTCAAGGCATCCGCATTTATGAAAATTTCTTGGCGAACTATACTACTTTGGACTTTACCCGCCTTAGTCATCGGCTTTTTCTTGTGGCAGGGGGCCTTTGCGCCATCCCCGGCAGAAATGAGCAAGAACACCGCCAGCACCCGCCTGAGCTACGGTCGATTCTTAGATTACTTAAACGCCGGTCGAGTGACCAGCGTTGACCTTTACGACGGAGGCCGGACGGCTATTGTCCTAGCAGTCGATCCCGAACTGGACAATCACGAGCAGCGGTGGCGGGTAGACTTGCCCTCAAATGCCCCGGAACTGGTTTCTAGGCTCAGAGACTCCAAAATCAGCTTCGACACTCACCCACTACGCAACGACGGTGCTGTCTGGGGACTTTTAGGCAATCTAGTATTTCCCCTGTTGTTAGTAGGAGGGCTGTTTTTCCTCTTCCGCCGCGGTGGCAACGTGCCAGGGGGCCCTGGCCAAGCCATGAACTTTGGCAAATCCAAAGCTCGCTTTCAAATGGAAGCTAAAACAGGCGTACTGTTCGACGACGTAGCAGGCGTTGAGGAAGCAAAAGAAGAACTACAAGAAGTAGTGACATTCCTCAAAAAACCCGAACGCTTCACCGCAGTCGGGGCGAAGATTCCCAAGGGCGTGCTGCTAGTGGGCCCTCCCGGAACCGGTAAAACCTTGCTGGCAAAAGCGATCGCAGGCGAAGCCGGCGTGCCTTTCTTCAGCATCTCCGGTTCGGAATTTGTGGAAATGTTCGTCGGTGTCGGCGCTTCCCGCGTTCGGGACTTGTTCAAGAAAGCTAAAGAAAATGCTCCTTGCATCATCTTTATCGATGAAATCGATGCAGTGGGCCGCCAGCGCGGCGCCGGTATCGGCGGCGGTAACGACGAACGGGAACAAACCCTGAACCAGTTGCTGACCGAAATGGACGGTTTTGAGGGCAATACTGGCATTATCATCATTGCTGCTACGAACCGCCCCGACGTACTCGACTCAGCGCTGCTGCGTCCGGGACGTTTTGACCGCCAAGTGAGCGTAGATACGCCGGATATCAAAGGCCGGTTGGAAATTTTGGAAGTTCACGCGCGCAACAAGAAGCTGTCTCCAGAGATTTCTCTGGACGCCATCGCCCGCCGCACTCCTGGTTTTACCGGCGCTGATTTGGCTAACTTGCTCAACGAAGCTGCTATTTTAACCGCCCGCCGCCGCAAAGAAGCGATTACGATGCTCGAAGTTGACGATGCAGTCGATCGCGTGGTAGCAGGTATGGAAGGCACTCCTTTGGTGGACAGCAAGAGCAAGCGCTTGATTGCTTACCACGAAATCGGCCACGCGATCGTCGGTACAATCATTCAAGCCCACGATCCAGTTCAAAAAGTTACCTTAGTTCCTCGCGGACAGGCCCGGGGCTTGACTTGGTTCATGCCCAGCGAAGACCAAGGTTTGATTTCTCGATCGCAAATTTTAGCCCGGATTAGCGGTGCCTTGGGTGGCCGCGCAGCCGAAGAAGTAGTTTTCGGCGATGCCGAAGTAACCACCGGTGCCGGCAACGACTTACAGCAAGTAAGTGGTATGGCACGCCAAATGGTGACTCGCTACGGGATGTCTACCTTGGGCCCGATCGCCCTGGAAGCTCAGCAAAGCGAAATTTTCCTCGGCCGCGACTACACCGCGCGATCGGAATATTCCGAAGAAATTGCCTCTCGGATTGACGGACAAGTTCGAGCAATTGTCGATCACTGCTACGACGACGCCCGCCGAATTATTCGCGAAAATCGCACCGTGATCGATCGCTTAGTCGATTTGTTGATTGAAAAAGAAACCATCGACGGCGAAGAGTTGCGCCTAATTGTCTCTGAATACACTTTTGTTCCTGAAAAAGAACAATACGTTCCTCAGCTTTAAGACTTGTTTAAACATTAGGGACACGGCATTGCCGTGTCTTTAAAAAGTAGGGACGCAAAACTATTGCCACGTCCCTACTTTTTTATTAAACTGTCAATAATATTAAACCGCCCCTAAACGCCAATTAACGCAGATGAATACTACATTTGCCCTACATACTAAGAATTCGCCATTTTTTTTAATAGCAGCTTTTATTTTTGTTGGTGTCAATACTTTGAGCGCCCGCGCCGAAAAATCAAGATGTTTTGTAGATATTTGCATCGACTCCAGCAGCGTTGAATTAAGCAAATCCGATATTCCCGGTGCTCCCTCTTATCCAGTCAGAACTATTTTAGTAACTCAACAGTTTAGTAACGATAAATTGTTGGCGCAAATGGAAGTTGACTGCCAGCAACGACAGTTGAGAACTGTCAGAGTTAGCCAAGATGGCGAAAATTGGTCGAATTTCTCTCCGAAATGGACTTTAGTCGATGGCCACTCATCTTTGTCTCGGCTGGTTGACTATACTTGTCAATTGGCGATCGCAGAACAAGAGAATAAATAAGTATAGCCTTTCTCAATAATATGAGGTGTACGCTTGATAAGCGGGCATAGGGCATAGGGCATAGGGCATACCTCACCAAGATTGAGAACTGCTGTAGACCCAGAAAAAAAACAGATCACCTATATCTTCAACGCTGGGCTTGCGGGTGCAAGTTTGACAGCGCTTGAAACCGCCGAGTGTTAATATTACACTCAATCTACAATCTAAAATCTAAAATCTAAAATCTAAAATCGGATGACAAACCCCACCGAATATCGGCAAAGACGCGAACAGTTAATGGCAAAAATTGGCAGCGGGACGGCGATATTTCGCAGCGCGCCCACTGCCGTCATGCACAACGATGTAGAATATGCCTACCGACAAGATAGCGATTTTTTCTACTTAACCGGTTTCAACGAAGCTGCGGCGGTAGCAGTGCTCGCGCCACACCATGAAGAACACAAATTTGTTCTGTTTGTGCAGCCCAAAGACTTGGAAAAAGAAACTTGGCACGGTTATCGCGCCGGAGTTGAAGGGGCTAAAGAATTGTACGGCGCGGATGAAGCTTTCCCGATTAATGAACTTGCGGAAAAATTGCCGAAATATTTAGAAAAAGCCGATCGCATATACTATCACTTCGGGCGCGATCGTACTTTCGACCAAACAGTCCTCAATCACTGGCAGCGCTTGATGGCAACCTACCCAAAACGCGGCACAGGCCCGACAGCAATCGAAGATTCCAACATCATTTTACACCCGATGCGGCTGGTGAAAAGCGAAACAGAATTAGCATTAATGCGAAAAGCCGCTAATATCTCAGTTGCAGCGCACAACCGCGCCCAAGAATTCGCCAAACCGGGCAGATACGAATATGAAATTCAAGCTGAAATAGAACATACTTTTGGCTTAAATGGCTGCACTCCGGCTTACCCTTCAATTGTTGCATCCGGTTACAATTCCTGCGTCCTCCACTACATCGAAAACAACCGCCAAATGCAGGAAAACGATTTGTTGCTAATAGATGCTGGTTGTGCTTGCGGGTACTACAACGCCGATATTACTCGCACCTTTCCTGTTAGTGGCAAATTTACAGCCGAACAACAAATAATTTATGACTTAGTTTTGCAAGCACAATTGCAGGCAATTAGTCAAGTATATCCCGGAAATCCTTACAGCAAAATTCACGAAACAGCGGTGCGCGTTTTGGTGGAAGGTTTAATAGATTTAAAACTTTTGGTGGGGGACATTGAAGAGATAATTAAAGAAGAGAAATACAAGCCATTTTATATGCACCGCACTGGTCATTGGCTGGGATTGGATGTGCACGATGTCGGCGTTTATCAGTACGGGGAAAATTCGCAAGTTTTGCAGGCAGGACAAGTGCTGACGGTGGAACCGGGGATTTATATTTCTCCTTATATTAAACCCGTTGAAGGACAGCCGGAGGTTCCTGAAAAATGGCGCGGTATTGGCGTGAGAATTGAAGATGATGTTTTGGTGACGTTGGAAAGTCATGAAGTCTTGACGGCGGGAGTTCCTAAATAATTGTTGACTGTTGACTGTTGACTGTTGACTGTTGACTGTTGACTGTTTGAACAATACCGATGCAACCGGAAAGCATATAATATCAAATCCAGTAGCATCGGAATTCTGAGCGGGCTATATCATCCAGATATATTATTCCGATGCAACCGTCCATGATATAAGTTGGCACTGAAGGCTTGAGCTTTGTTAGTATTGGCTTGAAAAAGCTCAAGTCCGCAACTGCCAAACAAAGAGCGCTTATGTGTATTGATCCTACCAAGATCGATCGACCTATGGAAACCTGCGAAGCATTAGTAGCAGAGCAAAAAGCAAAAATTCGGCAACTAGAAGAGGATTTGCAGCAGCAGAGAGAATTGTGCCAGAAATTAGAAGCACAACTCAAAGCAGTCGAGAATGCCGACTCTTCGGCTTCCGTAACTGAATTTGATATCAGTGAGGACGATCGCATTCGGTTAATCGCATCTCTGGAAAAAAGCCAGGAAATGTACCGAACTCTCATCAAACATTATCCGAATGGCTCGGTGTTTTTGTTCGATCGCGATTTGCGCTATACTCTGGTTGACGGCCAAGGTTTGGCAGCAGTTGGTTTGTCCAAAGAACAGTTGGAAGGCAAAACATTGTGGGAAGTATCGCCACCTGAAGATTGGTCACTTTTTGAGGCTAAATATCGCGCGGCTTTGGCAGGAGAAGAGAATACTTTTGAATATAAATACCGCGATCGCGTTTATTCAACAACAATTTTTCCAGTCAAAAACGACCGGGAAGAAATTTTTGCAGGAATAGTAGTTACTCAAGATATTACCGAAAAGAAACAGGCAGAAATAGCGCTGGAAGAAATCACAAATCAGCTCGAAATTAAATATAAAAAGCGCACTGAAGAGTTGAAAACAGCCAACGATCAATTGCAGGAAGAAATCCTCTCTCGCTGGCGCGCCGAAAAAGCTCTGCGGGAAAGCCAGGAACAGCTAGAATTGTTTTTTTCTCAATCTTTAGATGGCTTTTTCTTTATGATGCTGGACGAACCAGTGCACTGGGACGATACAGTTGACAAAGAAAAAGTTTTGGATTACGTATTTACTCACGGGCGGGTAACGAAGGCAAATGATGCTTTGATAGCTCAATACGGGGGTATTAGGGAACAGTTTATTGGCCGCACGCTTGACTGTTTATTCTCCGACAACTTTGCTGGCTGCAGAGAGATAATCAAGCAATTTTTTGATGCTGGCAGAATCCACATCGAAAATGAGAATCGCACGTTTGACGGAGTTCCAGTTTGGATAGAAGGCGACTATATTTGCATTTACGATTCCCACGGCAGAATTGTGGGCTATTTTGGCGTACAGCGCGATATTAGCGATCGCAAAAAAGCAGAAGCAACCCTCAGAGATAGCGAAGAACGCTTTCGGGCAACCGTCGAACAAGCGGCAGTCGGAATTACCCACCCTGAAGCAACAGGCCGCTATTTGCGAGTCAATCAAAAATTCTGCGAGATAGTGGGATATACTGCGAGCGAACTGCTGTCGCGAACTTGGATGGACGTTACTTACCCAGAAGATATAGATGTAGATTTAGAACAAAACAAGCAATTATTTGCCGGGGAAATTGACAGTTTTAAAATGGAAAAACGCTTGCTGCACAAAGACGGCAATGTAGTTTGGGTAAATATTACAG
Organism: Microcoleus sp. B5-D4; assembly: GCF_036705145.1. NCBI lineage: Bacteria > Bacillati > Cyanobacteriota > Cyanophyceae > Oscillatoriales > Microcoleaceae > Microcoleus > Microcoleus sp. B5-D4. The sequence continues at coordinate 42,943 of NZ_JAUBTV010000064.1, forward strand.
TATCGCTAATCAAAGAACCGCTGAGCGGGGCAGTTTACAATGTAGTAGTGACAGAAGATATTAGCGATCGCAAAGCAACCGAAGCAGCGCTGAAAGAAAGCGAAGAAAGGTTCCGACAGCTAGCAGAAAACATTGAAAGCGTGTTTTGGATGGTAAACGTTGAACCCCAGAAAATTATTTATATCAGTCCGGCTTACGAAAAGATTTGGGGCAGAAGCTGCGCTAATTTGTATGCTAACAGGCGCTTTTTTGCAGATTCCCTCTATCCAGAAGATCGCGAGCGCGTTATGGCTAATTTAACTAGACAAAGTGAGTATGAAGACGAGATAGAATATCGAATTGTCAGACCGGACGGCAAAATTCGCTGGATTCGCGATCGGGCTTTTCCGATTAGAAATCAATCTGGTAAAGTTTACCGCATCGTGGGCATTGCAGTAGATATTACCGCACGAAAACAGGCAGAAAAAACCATCCGCGAAAGTGAAGAACGCTTCCGCCAGCTAGCAGAAAATATCCAAGATTCCGTCTGGCTAATGTCTGCGGAATTCACAGATTTATTGTATCTGAGTCCCGCTTACGAACAAATCTGGGGGCGCAGTCGCGAAGAATTGTATGCTGATCCCTTAAAAATGATGAAGTGGGTGCATCCAGAAGATAAACACCTGTTGGAAGAGGCAATGGGGCAAGTGTTGCAGGGCGAGTCCACCAATACCGAATATCGGATTTTTCTGCCAGACGGCACAGTTCGCTGGGTGTGCGATCGAGCTTTTCCCATTTACGACGAATCGGGCAAAATTTACCGCATCGCCGGTATTTGCGAAGATATCAGCGATCGCAAATTTACCGATGCCCGCATCCAAGCAGCACTCCGCGAAAAAGAAGTATTGATCAAAGAGATTCACCACCGAGTCAAAAATAATATGCAGGTAATTTCCAGCTTGCTGCAACTTCAAGCTCAATATATTGAAGACGAACCGACGCTAGCTTTATTTGAAGAAAGCCAGACCCGTATCCATTCAATGGCTCTGATTCACGAGCAACTGTATCAATCCGAACATCTCGATCGCATCGCCCTTCCCCCCTACGTCGAAAACTTAGTTGCTAATTTGTATCAATCTTTTGGTTGCGGCAACACTGCCATCCAATTCAATCTCAACCTTGACCCAATTTATTTAAATATAGAAACAGCCATTCCTTGCGGTTTAATTATTAACGAGCTGGTTTCTAACTCTTTAAAATATGCCTTTATCTCGAAGTTAGATGGTGAAATATCTATTAGTTTTCATGAAATAGATGACCACCAATTTCATTTAACTATTCAAGATAACGGTCGCGGATTTCCGGCGGATTTTGACGTGGAAAATACTGAAACATTAGGATTGCGCTTAGTGAAAATGTTGGCTTACCAATTAGAGGCGAGTATTGCCATTGACAGTCAGTGTGGAACCTGCTACACTCTAATTTTTAAAGAGTTAAATTATCGGCGACGCCTTTAAAAAAAATGAACCCTATACAAATTTTGGTTGTAGAAGACGAAGTTATTGTAGCCCAAGACATAGCAGGTCGATTAAAAAAACTGGGATATTCAGTAACAGCTACAGTTTCTTCAGGAGAAGAAGCAATTCAAAAAGCGATAGAAAGCCCCCCCGATTTAGTGTTGATGGATATCGTGCTTAAAGGTGACATGGACGGGGTAACAGCGGCCGAAAAAATCCGAACTAAGAGGAATGTGCCGACAGTATTTTTAACAGCTTATGCGGACGATAAAACGCTGCAAAGAGCGAAAATTACAGACCCATTCGGTTATATTATCAAACCATTTCAACAAAATGATTTGCGGGTGGCGATCGAGATTGCCATGCACAGACACAAAATCGAAACCAAGATGCGAGAATCTCTCAAAGCCGCCGAAGCAGTCAGAGAGTCGGTGGAAGAAAAATCGCACCGCCAAAACCAGTATATTTCAATGGCAGCTCACGAATTGCGGAATCCCCTCAACGCGATTTTAATCTCTGCGGAACTCCTAGAGCTCGATCGAACTCGCAGCAGTGACGAATCCCAAGTTAGAACCCTGCGATTGGTGCACTCAGCTACCCAAAAGATGAACCAGCTAATCGATGATATGCTATTCATGGGCAGAGCCGAAGCAGGTCAACTCAAATGCAATCCATTACCGATAAATTTAGTCGAATTTTGTCAAGACTTGCTCGCTCAATTGCAGTTAGGAAATGAAGCCAAGCACAAACTAACATTAATCCCCTCAGATGTTACCAGTGCAATATTAGATCAACAATTGCTGCACGGCATTATTTCTAACTTAATCGTCAACGCCATCAAATATTCCCCCAACGGCGGGCAAGTCACCTTGGAATTGGAATACCGTCTAGGGCGTCGGTTCAGTATTATGACTTGACAAAAAAGACTGAAAATGATATGTGAATTGAGAAGCCTGTTAAATTCTCCTCGATCGGGAAAAAGAAAGAAACCTTATGCGTCCTCCCTTATGGCATCCTCCAGTTGAACTCTCAGACGCTGAAGCGTCGATCGTCAAACGCATTAAACGAGCCAAGTTATTCACGTTTCTTCGATTGAATCGTTCATTCATATTTAATGATGAGTTTCAAGAAGAACTTGCTACAATTTTTAAAGACAGCACAGTGGGTCAGGGTCCAGTTCCTCCTGCACAAATTGCCTTGGCAATTATTCTGCAAGCCTACTTAGGCATTTCTGATGATGAAGTCATTGAAGAAATGCTCATGGATCGACGTTGGCAGTTAGTTCTCGATTGTCTCAATTGTGAAACTTCCCCTTTTAGCAAAGCCACTTTGGTTCGATTCAGAAATCGCTTAATTAAAAAAGAACTAGACCAACGTTTAATTGACCGCACCGTAGAAATTGCCAAGCAAAAAGGTGGGTTTGGCTCATCTCAACTGAAAGCGGCTTTAGATTCTTCACCTTTATGGGGAGCTGGGAAAGTCGAAGATACATATAATCTATTGGGTCATGATGAGCGTAAGGCGGTGAGTGTGATAGCTGTTGTGCAGGGGCGGGAGCCAGCAGAAATTGCCCTGGAAGCAGGTGCACCCATCCTGAATAGTTCCAGCTTAAAAACGGCCTTAGATTTAAACTGGGATAATCCAGTAGAGCGTCAAAATGCACTCTTAGTCATCCTAAATAGCTTAAATTCCGTAGAAGAATGGATGCAAAGCCAGCCCGCTCGTGATGAGTTTGAAGTGGCTCAAGAGACTCTGGATGTTGCCCGAGTCATTGAATCCCAAAATGTGACTTTAGACTCTCAAGGATTTCCTAATCTTGCTAAAGGGGTGGCCAAAGATCGTCGCATTTCTATTGAAGACCCCGATATGCGGCATGGGCGTAAAAGCCGCTCTAAAAAAATAGATGGATATAAACGTCACGTCCTCAAAGATTTAGAGAGTGGTGTAGTTTGTGCCGTGGCGTTGACACGCGCCAATACTCCAGAATCCGCTGCTACAGTTGACCTAGAACGTGACTTAAAATTTCAAAATATTCACCTAGCCGAGTTACATATTGACCGGGCTTATTTATCTAGTCATT
>NZ_JAUBTV010000065.1:0-11319 GCF_036705145.1 Microcoleus sp. B5-D4
GTCCCGCCCGTCCAAAAAGGACGGGCGGGACGCCCATCCCACAAACTTGTGGAAGTTATTTAATTCTCATTCCTTAGAAAACGAGCAGTGTCCGGGATTTAACGGATGGATTTTGAGCAAATAAGGGGAAGCATCCCCCTCTCCAAATATCTCAGTTTTTGCCTTCCTAGCTCCACATTCCTATACTTTGGGGGTCGCGGTCTGGATACCTAGAAATAGGAAAATGATTATTTATTTCTGTTGAGTCACATTGACTTAATGGCTCATTTATATCGGTGTGATTTGAGCTAGCTACGGCGTAGTTTTGCACGGTGTCTGCTCTTTCGGCAGCGGCAGGAAGGGCTTTTTGTTCTTTTATTTCCGGTTCCAGCGGAATGAACTCCAGACGCATTCTAAGTTTTCCTTTTGTCCAGTCTTTGCCAGCACTTAATAGCTCGCAATCCAAGCCGTCTGAGAATAATTTTTCGTCTACCAATTTCGCCTGCATAATTGCCATAAATTCGCTGACTTTGAATGTACATTGATACATCAAAGCGCTGGTAGGGGCAGACACAACATCGTCTTGTGTGGGAAATATTGGCGATTCGTCCATATTAATTGTCCTTATTTTAATGAAGGAAGTTCGGCAACGAGCAATGTACGGGATGTAACGGATGTAACGGATGTAACGGATGTGAGGAAGACCGAAGTTATAAGAAGGAAGAGGGAGTTAATTATTAGAATCTCGCTGGTTGAGTAAGGTGGGAATTGCCCACCCTACAACCGGAGATGATATTAATCCCGATTCTTTGACTTATCCTGTTCTTCTTTGGCCCATTGGTGGATTAGGAATTAGAAAAACCAACCGTAGGAATGTAAACCTTTGCCTAACAGATTAACGCCTAGATAGCAAATCCAAACTACCACAAAACCTGTGGCTGCTAAAATTGCTGGGCGTCTTCCCTGCCAGCCGCGAGTGATGCGGGCGTGCAGGTAGGCAGCAAATACCAACCAAGTAATTAGCGCCCAAGTTTCTTTCGGGTCCCAACTCCAGTACGATCCCCAAGCTTCGTTAGCCCAAACTGCACCGGCAATAATGCCAACTGTCAGTAAGGGGAATCCTAAACCGATGATGCGATAGCTAATGTTATCAAGAGTTTCTGCTAGATTCAAGCGCTGGGGCGAGAGAAGTTCTGCGGTTTGAGTTGGGGCGGTTGATGCGGTTTGAACGGTGGCTAATTCGAGCACTGCGGTGGTGCCTAAACCGTTATTGTTGGAGTTGAAAGAGGGTTCGCTGAAAACTAATGCGCTGTCGGCGCTGGTTTCTGCAATTTGAGGTTCGGGGTTTTGATGGCGTTGGAGGCGATAGTTGCCGTTGCGGTTGCTGTTGGTGCCGAAGGAACTACCGGTGAGTTCGATTTTTTGGCCGCGGGTGACGATTAAAAAGGCGATCGCCAGTAACGCTCCTACCATTAAAGTTGAGTAACTGAGCATCATGACGCTAACGTGCATCATCAGCCAGTTTGATTTGAGGGCGGGTACTAGGGGCTCTGCAGATTGCATGGTTGCGGGCAGAGTCAGGGCTGCAAAGGCGGATATTGCCATTGCTACGGGGGATGTGGCTACTCCTACTAAGCGGGAACGGCTCATGTTTTCCGCGACTAGGTGGATGGCGGTGATTCCCCAAACGAGAAAAAATAGGGATTCGTAGAGATTGCTTAAGGGGAAGTAGCCGGCTTCTATCCATCGAGAACCGAGTAAAGCGGCGATGGATAGGTTGGCGACGGCCATTCCTGCGGTTCCTAGGGCCCCCAGGTAGGGAATGCCGGGGAATGCTGCGCCAACCCAGTAAATGAGCATTGTGGAGAACAAAACGGCAAAGGAGATGTTGTCCAGCCAGTTCTGGAGTACGACCAGATCCATAAAAATTACTCCGGTAGTGTTTTTACTTATTTTTGCTAACTAGATCGATCGTACTGGGGTTAGGCAGTTTTGGGTTTGGGATTTTGAATTTTTGTGGCAATTATGAGTGATTGGCTGTTGTTGAGGTGCGAGTGGGCGATCGCGCGGACGCATCAAACAAGCTACTATTGACCCACCAGACGAGTGTCACCCCGTCAAGTCACACTTGTTGATTCTGGCTGAGGGCTTGAGGTTGGACGAGTTCCAAGTAAGGAAACACGGAATGCTGATGGGCGAAATTCGATCGCCGATTAACAAAATTAGGACTTACGCAGATGGGGCCAGAAACCGGGTTTTTGTAGGAAAATCCTTCGTTCGTACTCGAAGATTAAGTAAAAAACCCCGTTTCTTGGTCGGGAGTGCGTCTAGGACTGAAAATATAGGATGTTTTTTGATCTGGGGCGATCTGGAATCCTTTAGAATTGATTGAGCTGATTACCCATTTGCTGTTTTTGCAACCAGCAAAAAACGGAAGCCCCCGACAATCGTTGTGGAGAATCCTCAAATTTTAGACTAAAGCTCAACCTCCCAGATTTATCAAGGCGAGTCAAATCTAAAATCTAAAATCTAAAATCTAAAATCGACTGAGGGTTCGAGCAGTTGCATAGGTTAGAGGAGATGTTGGGTTAATGCGTCGAGATTCAATATTTTACAAGTTATTTCAAGAAGCTCCGACGCTGCTGTTTGAGCTATTGGAAGAGTCACCATCGAATGCGGAACAGTATCGCTTTGACTCCGTTGCGGTGAAGGAACCGAAGTTTGAAATTGATGGGGTGTTTTTGCCGCCGGATGCTGAGCCTGGAGTTGTATATTTCTGTGAGGTGCAGTTTCAGCGGGATGAATTGCTTTATGAGCGATTGTTTGGTGAGTCGTTTTTGTATTTTTATCGCAACCGTCAGCGATTTACAGATTGGGAAGCGGTGGTAATTTATCCGAGTCGATCGACTCAACAATCAGAAACGCATCCGTATCGATCGCTCTTGAACTGCAATCAGGTGCATCGGGTATATTTGGATGAGTTGGGGGATATTGAACAGTTGCCGCTGGGGGTGGCGCTGATGGCTTTGACGATGATCGACGAAGCGAGTACGCCGGAAGTGGCGCGATTGTTGCTGGCGCGATCGCAGCGGGAGGAATCTGAGGCAGCGAGTCGCGCCATAATAGAGATGCTGACGACGATACTGGTTTACAAGTTTACAAATTTGAACCGAAGGGAGGCAGAGGCGATGTTAGGGATTACGCTTGAGGAAACTCGGTTTTATCGGGAAGCTAAGGAAGAAGGCATCGAACAAGGCATTGAACAAGGCATTGTGCAAGGCATTGTGCAAGGTCGCGAACAAGAAGGAAGAGCCTTGATTTTACGTCAGTTAAATCGCCGTCTGTTAAATCGGCGAGTTGGAAAATTACCGGAATCTATCACGAATAGAATTGCTGATTTGTCGATCGAGCAAATTGAAACTCTAGCAGAGGAATTGTTAGATTTTCAGTCGATCGAGGATTTAGAGGTTTGGCTGGAGAATTTGCCGCAGGGAGATTGATACGAGGTTAGGAATTGCACTTGAGGGGGCGATCGCGCCATTTACGCGCACAAACGCATCAAACGTACCCCCCCCTCTACTTCCTGGGTTTTAGGGTTCTTTTGGTGCATCCGCCGTTGCTGAGAGGATGTTAAGGGTGCGATCGGGGATGATTCCGGCGATTTAGAAGCTGATTGATGATGGTGGAAGATGTTTTGGGCGATCGGATCTACAGACTTATGTTAAATTAGACCTCTTGCAAAAAATAGCTAAGACGGTATCTCCGCCCCATTCCACAAGAAAAGATGATTTTTGTGGGATGGGTCGGAGATACCGTCCTTTAATTTCATTAAAAGGACTTTTGCAAAAGGTCTATTTTCCTGTAGTTTCAGTCCCTCACAGTAGCTCCGGCGAACGACTTCTTTTTAAAGCAATAGATAATTGCCTCAATCGTTCGCTAACTTCTAAATTCGATTCTTGTGACTTCAAGTTATCAGGTATTTCAGCAAACAGAAGTGGATTTCCCTGCAACCACTCATTGAGAGCAACGCCAGTCCAAGTACCTTCTTTGTCTCGAAAACTATCAACTAAACCCTTCAGTTCTTGAATACAGTATGACTCAAAACCAGCCGCACTGAAAATTGCATAAACTAAGTATTCTTCAAACGCACTAATATCATTTCCTACCTCAAAAACTACAGCTTCTTCTTGTGGCGATTTTATGTCATTAGAAAAATCTCCCACTATTTGCGCTGCTACCCCAGCAATTTGTGTTGCTATTCCTGTAACTCCTAATACTTGTTGCCGAATCTCCGAATTAAATAGTAAATCTGAACCATATTTTACATATTTTTTGAGAACCCTAAATGCAGCTTCTTCCCCACTATAGTAGTTATCAATAATTTCAATATCTACCCCTAAACTTTTGATTATTTTATTTCGAGTATCACTATTAACTGGGCCGCGAATCAGCGCTTCAGCCACTGGACGCGCAAAGCGTAAAAATAATACGCTTAAGCTATTCTCTAGTTTTGCTAAAAAATATTCCTCTGAATTTTCAATGAGCCTGGGTTTTACTTGATTACTTTCCCATAATAAACTTGTCATATATTCAACTAATTTTAATGCTTCATCCTTAAGTTCTAAAGCAAGTTGATGAGCAATTGCAGAGAGAAGCTTACTAATATCACCGTACAAATCATCACGCCAAGCAAAATTGGCTTTCATGCGGTCAAACTCTGGATTGGAGTTAGCAAGAAAGATAGTATCTTTCTTTTTAAATGTTTCCTCCCTGAGTTTCTGCATTTCATTGTCAACGATTTGTAAATATCGTTCTCTAAATTTTTCTATTTGAGTGAATGACTTAGCATTAGAACTATCTAAGGATTTGTTGATAACAGAATATTCATAGTATTTTTGTAAATCAGCTTTGATTATTTCCCATTTTTGATTCCACCATTCGGTAAAGAAAACCCGCCGATTATTTTCTTCAAAGAGCTTGGCTTCTTCAGGATTTTCTGGATACTTTTTGCTGACGGTAATATAAATCTGTTCAGAATTGCTAAAAATTTTATTGATAGAAGCTTCGCATCTTTTTTTTAAAATCGAGACACGCTCAGTGTTGATATAGTTAAATATTTTTTCCTTAATTTCTGGAATTCCAGTACCATTTTTATTCAGAGTTTCGTCATCGGTAATTCCAGTCAGTCTCTTCAACTGAGCTTCGATATTACTTGCATCCCCAATCTCTAACTTAGTCTGTTCTCCTGCTAAACCATTCAAAATTAGATAGGCCCCGGCTGAACCATATACAATGCGTTCAGGTGGAAGCTTTGCACGCTTTAACCAGTCTTGAGATGCTTCTTCAATATGTGTTTTAAGCGCCTCTGCACTACCTAATGAATCAATCCGACTTAAAAATACAAAAAGCTTATCAGCAACCGTGACGTTTTTATCGCCAAGTTCGGTAAACTTGATTATTTCTAGTTCCTTTTCTCGGAGGCTAGTAAACCGCTGTACCAATATCACCGCATCACAGTCAGAGAGCATTGCTTGTGCTTCATCAACGTGCTTTGCTAAACCTGAATCTAAACCGGGAACATCATAAAAAACAATTCCTTCAGCCTGAGCAAGCTTGTTAGTATAAAGTCTCGCCTCTAAAACAGCGTGAGCATACTTTTCATCTGCTACATACTTCTTTAGCGGTTCTCTAATATCTTCTAGTCTAGTAAAGGGAAAAGTCAGATTACCTTCTCTTCTTACCTGTTGTAAAGTTATTTCGTTTGCTCGTATAGTATTTAGGTCTTCTTTCGCTCCAACTTTCTCAAGTTCCTTGAGTAAGTTGATAAACTCTTCTTCGGTTCTCGCTTGTACTTCCAGCCTTTGTTCAGACTCGTTTTCAACTGAATAAATTTGTGTTGTGGTAAATGTGCATCTTCCTCCCTTTGCTGGAAGTAAATCACATTGCAACCAAGCATTAATAAAGGTGCTTTTTCCTGCTTTCTCTAACCCGACAACAGCGATGCGAAACTCACGCTTTCTAAGTCTTTCAAGTTGGCGGCGAGTAGGTTCTGCTTCTTGTAAAAGTACCTCTTTTAATCGAGCAGGAACTTCAGCTTGGGGTAAGATAGCCAAATTAAGCGCGTGTCGCTGCACGTTGAGAGCGTCGCTAAGACGAGCCTCATAGTAAGAAGATGCTGTTTTCCAATCCATTTTGGGGTTCCTTAAATGCGGTTAAAGTTTTCTAAGCCAGATAAATTTTTGAGACAATCTAATTTTTTTAATTTACACTGAGCTTGAGGTGGTAAATCCTTCTTTAAATAGCGAGCAATATTTTGGTCAATCAGGTTTCCACCATCATTAATATTGATTCTGATATAAACTTCTCGCGTGCTATCAGGTGGAATATCCTGATTTGTCATTATTTCTAAATTTTGCTCATTTGAGTCAGCAACTTTAACCGTAGTACATAAGAAATACGACGCATTCTCTATGAGATGTGTTAGCTCATTAACCGTTAAATTTGAACTATTTCTGAAATTGCTGGCTATATATGCTGGAACGATCAGGCATAAATCAGCAGGAATTGGAAGCGGAGAACTGGGTTGCTCTTTTGTTCCTTCAAGCGCTTTGTTCGGGGTTCTTTTTTCCGGCTGGTTTTTATCAAGATTTTGCTTGTAATAAAACAATCCAACAAATGTAAAGGCTGCTGCTACAAAAATCCACTCCATGACTCCGACTCCTCCTAACCTGTTTACAAAAAATTTTGCAGGTGTATTGAATATTCGATTATCGACGATCATTGCATCCAACAAGTTATCAATAATTTTCTTATCTTCATCTTTATCAGAATTAGATTTTATCCCAAAATAATCACATATTTTTCTTGTTTGTTCTTCCGATCGTGATTGTTTTTCACAAACTATTATCTGAATAGTCTTATATAAGATGCCTCTTTCAGTTCCTTTAATTTGATCATGTACGTTATTAGCAACTTGCTCGTATAGATTCTGGGGATTCTCGTTTTCCACTAGATTTTAATGCTCCTCTTTTAAAAATGTTCCTAATCTACCAAATTCTCCTGCAAGGTCTTGAGATTTTTGCTGCATAGGTTCCCAAACATTTTTTTTCTTTTCATAATCTAAAGTAATTTCTTGGTTTGCTTTATCAAGTCTAGCTTGATAACGGTCAAAAATATCATTTTGAATTTTATCTACATTATTCTTTAAGCAATCAATTTGCTCCAGTAACCACTGAGCGATTTGATCTACGATTTTAACCTGTGTTTTTCCACCCTGACCTCTCCAGCCTTCAAATAAACTTTTTATGCTAGGGATTTTAGCATTATCACTAGAGCGGGTATTATGTTTTGGAACAATCCACAACCAGTGGAAAAAACTTCTAGTTTCTTCATTCCAGGTTTTTTGTGTAATTTCAAAGCTAGATTCAAAATTAAATTTGAATAATAGTTGATTATTGACTTGGTTAAGTTGGGATTCAGGGAATCGAATTATTATGTTGGGGGCAATATTATTAGCTCCCTTTTCTAAATGTGATAAATGACACTTAAAAAGCTCGACAACTGCCTGATACATTCTATCTATTTCTTGGCTCGATATTTGCCTTAAAACATCCTCTATGACTAGATTAAGATGGATAGAGAGTTCGTTTAATTCTTCATTTAGTTGTTTGAGTTTATCTTTATCCTCATCTGTTCTTGCTTCTATTGTTTCACCGTTATTAGCAACAGAAGGAGTATAGCCTAACTTAACTAACCGTTTTAAGTTGTTTGCTAATAAATAGACAATTGAAGCATTGGCTTTTTTTAGATATGGGCTTTCTAAGATGATTGTTCCATTTTCTAAAGACTCTGCTACTGCGTCTAAAACTTGATTTATCCCTTTACCTAATTCTCGGCTCCATCCATAAAGGGGGTATAATTTTTCTCCTAATTCCTTATAAGGTTCAACATTCTGGATATCTTTTAGGGTTTTCTCTAGATATAATACAAGGTCGTCTTCTGACTTTTTTTCTATGACTTCTTTAAATTTCGTATCTATCTGTTCAAACGGCTTCCTCAAATTTGTATAGCTATCTTCTAAGAACAGTTCAAGTGATGACCTAATGCGTGATATTTCTTGGCATTCCTGTTGATAACCTGCTTCTGAACTTCTAAGAATGGCCGTGGTTGTTTGTACGGCCCACTCTGCTACAGCATTTCCAGCAGCTACATTAAAACGTTCTATAGCTTGCGGTATTACTAACTGTGGGAAGTGTTGAGTAATATGTTCCTTTAAGTGCTGCTGAAACTCTTCTGCATAAGATTCTTGCCATAATGCTTCAGCAACTCGGTTTCGGTCGTGTCTAGACCATTTTTGTACGTTACGTGGCAGGTCTTCTAATATATCTTCATCAATTAATCCATTGAAATTGTTATCCGCTTTTTTACACGCATCAACACTGAATATCTCATCATAATTTTGGATCTGAAGAGCCAGTAAAGCTGGCCATGTACTAAGTTTGACAACCTGCAACTTCTCAATATCTTCTGTATATTCTTTTAATTGGTCAGTCAATTCACTTTTAATACTGCAGATAGCATTTTCAACAAAGCGATTTTCTGTGTCAGGCCAATTTCTATCGGCTCGAAAAACGTCAATCCGATTCAGAGTAAAGAGCATACGTGCAGGAGAACCACCCAAATCTTTTACCTGCTGTACAACTTCTTGCAGTAAGCTTTTTACTTTATGTGCATCGGTTTCTGCACTATTGTATGTGACTATGCACAAGGCCTCTCGGCACTGTTTAATAATATCTGCGTTACCTCGATCGCCCACATAGGCCAAACCAGGTAAATCAAGAATTTTTACCCTTGTTCCTTGTGGTAGTTCCAGTTTAGACTCTTTGACAAGCCTGAAAGGGTAAAATATTGTAGATTGTGGGCAAGCTAAATTCGGTTGTTTTTCTCTGTTTTCGATATAACTTATCATTACTTGGTATAAGCGCTGATAAATTTTTTCCTCTCTGATACCTCTCCATTCTCCACATTCCCACAATGCTCCTGGTGTTTCATGGATTATTAGAGACTTTTCCTTGCTATATTCGATAGTGACTGCCCCTGCGCTCATTTCACTTACGGCTACGGGGACAATTTCGGCTCCACATAACAAATTTACCAAAGTGCTTTTTCCACTACTTGTGGTTCCTGTAGTCGCAAGAGTCAAAGTTGGATTACGAAGTTCATCAACCAGATTGCTTAAAGCCTCGTCTAACTTCATAGAGAGTTCTTGCATTTCAGGCTGATATGTATCTGGTAAATGCTCGGAAATTTCTGTATAAAAATTATTCCAGTATTTAGCAAGCAGTTGAGCTTTGAATTCTACTTCGTCAAAAACTTTGTATAATTGTTTACTCATGTGTTAAATACTGGTGTTAATAGTGAATATGTATCCTAGTTAACATATTTGAGTCGCCACTCATAGAGGGCTGACAGCCGCACTGTTTAATTATGACTATAGGGTATCATCATACTATACCTGTAAAGATACGATCGCACTTTCTTTGAATAATTTTACAAACAGGCTCTTCAGATTGTTGCAGGTCTTCAATCAGAGGATCGGCGGGCGTTGCTGAATCCAGGTATGAAACGATCGCCCGATCGCCGAAGGAGCGCTCTTAATAGTGATAAATTATACCCATATTCCCCAACTGTCGATCGCCCGCAAAGTCAAACAGTCTATCGACTAAAACAAACCCTATTACCAAGGATTGCCAATCATTCTAAAAGCAGACCAATAATAAGGATGAGAAAAATTCTGACTCGTCGTGTTTGCCAATTCCGGGGGTAACGGCAGATTGCCAACAGAAGTGTGCAGCATCCCCCCTTCAATTCGCACCTCTTGGCGCAACATCGCTAATTGGGCTTGCCGCAGTGCTTCTGCTTTAATCGGAGCAGTTTTTAACTGCCCGTAAAACTCCGCCATCAACCCCAAACTGCCCTCGTCGCTGACATACCAAAGAGTCGCCATAGCCGATTTAACCCCCGCTTGCACGGCTAACCCGCCAAAGCCCAACTCGGCCTCTCTATCGCCCACAGCAGTCTTGCAAGCACTCAAAACTAACATTTCCACTTGCGGGCTGTGCCAATTCATTTGCCGCAACTGATCCAAACGCAGTTTAGTATCCCACAACTGAATAAAGGATTGGCTGGGATCTCCCGATCGAAATTCGGCGTGGGTAGCTAAGTGAATCATCCCAAAAGGCTGCTGCTGGCGCTGGGATTTCAAATTGGCCAGGGTGAAAGCTTCGTTCAAGAAAGACTTGCCGGGCCACTGCTGCGGCGTGATTGTCGATACTTCTATTTCCACCGCAGGCAAAGGACTCATCTCTGGAAATTGCGACGCCCCCATTGCCAGAACTTGGGTATTTTTGAAATTGGTGGCGCTGGTATCTGTCAAACTCAGACTCGGCATCGATCCAACACTGTAACGCTCTACCAGAAAGCCTTTGCCGTCGTGCAGGGCACCCATCGGTATCGATCGCAACCCCATATCTGAGATAAAAGATAAATTATCAATGCCTTTGGCTTGCAGTTCTGCTTCGAGCGGCGCTACCATCCACAGGTAGAGTTGCTGAGCCAAGGGCAAATAACTTTTAGTGTTGCGCTTTACCGGATTAGTCAGTTCATCGCGAAATTTGCGAACAGCTTCCATTACCTGGGCGCGAGAGGTTCCAGGGATGCGCTGGCGAACCGGCACGCCTTCGGGGGCGATCACCATCATTTCCAGTTCGTCAGAGGCTTGAATTTGCTGTTCTACGCGCAAGATGGAAGAACTGCTGTAAGGCCGATCGACTGTAGAGCCCCTGGGTACAAAGCTGATATAAATGAGAGCGGGTTTGATCCCTGTGGCTTGTTGGACACTGCGAAGGGTATTTTGGGCATCTTCTAAGGTGGCGATCGTATTTGTTGATGGCAAATTTAGGTAATCGACAAACTCACTGGTAAATCTCTCCTCGACGGGAAAAATAACTGCGCCGACGTTAGTTGGCAACTTGGAAGCTTCAAGATTCCCAAACGCGGGAGGTGAAATGCGCTGTTGCAAGGAATTAGATATCTGGTTTTGCTCTTGCAAGCTGGGCGAAAATAAAGGATTTGTACTGGGTGGCTGGTTGGCTGCGAGCTCCGGTGTCGGTATCGGTGCGAGATTTATGGGCGCAGCAGCAGGCGCAACCACTGGATTTTGAGTAATTGTGGGTGCGATCGGCACATTTGAGACCGGTGCTGGATTTTGAGTAATTGTCGGTGCGATCGGCACATTTGAGACCGGTGCTGGATTTTGAGTAATTGTCGGTGCGATCGGCA
>NZ_JAUBTV010000065.1:11419-12136 GCF_036705145.1 Microcoleus sp. B5-D4
GGGACTGGCGCTGGATTTTGAGTAATTGTCGGTGCGATCGGCAAATTTGGGACTGGCGCTGGATTTTGAGTAATTGTCGGTGCGATCGGCAAATTTGGGACTGGCGCTGGATTTTGAGTAATTGTTGGTGCGATCGGCAAATTTGAGACCGGCGCTGGCGTCGGCGTTAATGTTGGTGCTGGTGCGGGCGCTGGTGCGGGCGCTGGGGCGGGCGCTGGGGCGGGCGCTGGTGCTGGTGCTGGTGCTGGTGCGGGTGCGGGCGCTGGTGCTGGTGCTGGCGCTGGTTCCGGTGCGGGTGCTGGTGCGGGTGCTGGTGCGGGCGCTGGTGCTGGCGCTGGTGCGGGTGCTGGCGCTGGTGTTGGCGCGGGTGCGGGTGCTGGTGCTGGCGCGGGCGCTGGCGCAGGAGTTGGCGCTGGTGCTGGCGCTGGTGCTGGCGCAGGAGTTGGCGCGGGTTCCGGTG
This sequence comes from Microcoleus sp. B5-D4, assembly GCF_036705145.1. Classification (NCBI taxonomy): domain Bacteria; kingdom Bacillati; phylum Cyanobacteriota; class Cyanophyceae; order Oscillatoriales; family Microcoleaceae; genus Microcoleus; species Microcoleus sp. B5-D4. The sequence continues at coordinate 11,880 of NZ_JAUBTV010000065.1, forward strand.
CTGGTGCTGGCGCGGGTGTTGGTGCAGGAGTTGGCGCTGGCGCGGGTGTTGGCGCTGGCGCGGGTGTTGGCGCGGGTGTTGGCGCGGGTGTTGGCGCGGGTGTTGGCGCGGGTGTTGGCGCGGGTGCGGGTGCGGGTGTTGGCGCGGGAGCGGGTGTTGGCGCTGGTGTTGGCGCGGGAGCGGGTGTTGGCGCGGGAGCGGGTGTTGGCGCGGGAGCGGGTGTTGGCGCGGGAGCGGGTGTTGGCGCGGGTGTTGGT
>NZ_JAUBTV010000065.1:12236-20289 GCF_036705145.1 Microcoleus sp. B5-D4
GCTGGTGTTGGTGCTGGTGTTGGTGCTGGTGTTGGTGCTGGTGTTGGTGCTGGTGTTGGTGCTGGTGTTGGTGCTGGTGTTGGTGCTGGCGAGACAGAAGAAGCCGTAATGTTAATTTGGGTCGGCTGTACTATCTGAGGGTCGGGGCTGAAATAACTTCCCTGTGTAATCACATTTTCCTTCTTTGGACCGCCGGTGGCAATGCTGCCAGCAGTACCGTTGAGTCTGTTATAGTCGGGCCCGATGGTGAAAAGAGTGTTCGAGGCTTCGCCACCGTGGCGAATGGTGATATCTCCACCATTGGCGCTACCAGTCGTGGATGCGGAAATGCTGCAAGCTTGCGACAAGCAGTTGTTATCGTTTGTGAAAGTGCCTGTCGCTCGGAAATTACCGCCGGCTGTAATGTCAATCTCTCCTCCGCCTGTTCTGCCTTCGGTGTTGATATGGGTTACTTCGATGTCGTCGCGGCCGTTGAGGGTGACTTCGCCACCTTGTTTTTCTTCGGAGTTGGCGTCTATGAACCCTGTTTGAATGCTGCTTGAGGGTGCTGCAATACTAACGTCTCCGGCGTTGCTGTTTTTGTCGATCGACCCTGCGTTGATATTGCCTGTTTCTACTTTTCCTGTACGGCTGGTGACGGTGATGTTGCCGCCTGCGGTGGTGTCGGAGTCGGAGTTGATATCGACAGTGCTAATGTCGCCACTAGCTTCTAGGGCGATTGGGCCGCCTTGGGAACTTGTCAGGTTTCCGCTGACTGTAATGCTGTTGGCTGCTTGAATTTCGATCGCCCCAGCGTTTGCATCTTTTAGTGCCACGTCCCCCGCAGCTACTGCTCGGTTAGAGGCCGTGAGTACCACTTCACCGCTGGCATTGACGCTGAGGCCTGTAGCGTTTGTTTCACCGATGCCTGTGAGCAATTCCGGCAAGGTTGCGATCGAGAATGTCGAAGCTGTGCTGGATCTTTCTGTGGTGCTCGTCGCTGAGGGCGGCTCGATTTCCAAACTCAGCAAATTGCCTCGCTGGCGGATCTGCACTAAATTTGTCCCCAAAACTGATGCTACGGTAATTTGACCGTCTGGGGCCGAAAGGCTGCCGGTGCTGACAACGGTGCCGCCGAGCAAGGTTAAGTTCTGCCCTGACTTGACGGCTAAGTCTGCCGTGCTGAGAATTGCCCCTGCTCGATCGGCCCCAAAAGTAAAGGAATTGGGCGCGCCTGTCAGAGATGTGTAAGTGCTAGTACCGACAGCGTTAAACGAGTTTGAACCAAATCCAATAGCGGTGGCGGTGGTTGCTGTGAAAGAAGCCGGCACGTTTAAGCTGGCACTGTTGCCAAATATGATGCCGGATGGATTCATCAGAAACAAGTTAGAATTGCCGCCGGTTACTTGAATTAAGCCGTTAATAATCGACGGGTTGCCGCCGCCTATGCCCGCTAAAATGTTGCGAATGTTGGGGTTTGATATAAAGTTGGCAATCTGATTTTCCGACAAGCCGAATTCTTTAAAGCTGTGGAAAAGATTTTGTCGATCGCTCGATAATTGTCCGCCTTGAATATCGAAGCGACTTGGCTGGCCAGGAGTTCCGTTTTGGGCTGCGGGAGTGACGGTAGTGCCCGTTGCGTCCGCCGCTGGCACAATCGTTTGACCTTCGGCTTTTGCTTGCAATAAGTAAAGATTTATTAAGATAATTGGCAGAGAAAGTGCCAGTTTGCTTATTCTTTCTTTAGAGAGGAATTTCGACGTTTTTTGAATATTTTTGGCGGTTTTCATAGGTTTTTAATGGGTAAAATATATAAATCACAGAAATTAGGTAAAGAAACCAACTTTGTAGAAAAAACTTGGTTGACGGCTGTGTCGCTAAGTATTTGCACATCTGTGCTGTGTCTGGTCAATTTCGTAGAAGATTGGAAATCTACCCCTCATTTGCCGAGGGGTATTTGTGAGCTATTATGTCACTTTTATTACTAAGTAAGGCTTGCCTGGTAAATGTTCACGTTCCCTTGTTAGGAAAGCGATACGCTTGGCTATAAACCTGTTCACTCGTTCCTTAATCGCCTTCGACAGTGCATAAGGCTGGCGTTTACATCACGGTGTCATGGATGAACGTAGTCAGTTAAGACGCTTGACTGCACGTTCCGATGTTGTACAGGTGCTGACTAGGAATGCCAATATCTGAATAGGTTTTTCGGAACGGTTGAAGACGCTATATTTATGAAGCAACCGGGTTTCTGACTGCAAGTGCATTCAGGACTCAATAGGTAGAATTGGCCTCTGCTTTGGCAATTGTCTCAGCGTATCTTTTCCACAATCTAAATATAACTCGAAATGCCTAGGCTCTGTATCTTCCGCATGACATATTAATAAAAAATAACAACAACGGCCTTCTTAGAGGCCCTCCGACGCCTAGAAACCCGCTTTTTTAACTATTATTGATAGTATGAAGGAAGTATAGGGGTTCAAAAACTAGGTTTCTGCCTCCAAGACTGACCCGGAAACATCCCAAAATATTTTATACACAACAAAAAATACTCTACACTTGCCAAAAATTAAAATTATGGAAAGAAGAAATGAGAAGGAGTCAATCGATTTTAGATTTTAGATTTTAGATTTTAGGATTGAAGCATTGACTTGCGCGAGATAAATACGTTCGGCAAGTTTCATGGGATACAGGTTTTTTATTTCTGGACGGATGAATCACGTGGCGGGTATCCTGGATGCTTGATTGTCAGAAGACAGAATTCTGAATTCAGAATCCCCCATGCCTGAAGTGAGGGTTAACGGTCACGGAAAGAATTTTTTGTGATCCACGATTAAAATCGGGGGCTTTAAACCTGGATTCTCCATCCTGTCGCACAGAATCCAGAATGGATTCTGGATTGTGAATTCTGAATTATTCTTCAGTAAGCCAAATTCTTAGGGTGTTCAGAAACCCGGTTTATTTAAAGAAAAAACCGGGTTTTTGGTTTTTTTTGTGTGACTTTTTGTGAAGTAAAACTACTTAAATCCGGCTCTATTTCCCTCTTGTAGTCAAGTCCACTATTGCCGATTTCGATCGCCTGTTTTTCGGTTTTAATCGATCGCCCTGTTTGTGTTTAAGGGGGTGTGCAGGCGGATTTGTGGAAGGATTTAAGAGTTAATTGGGTGAAGTTTGGACAGTGGGCGAGGGACTGGGAGAAGCTGGGCGCGGTGAAGGCTTTGCAGAAGGAGTGGATTGGGTGGATTTTTTGAGACCGACAAAAGCGTCATAACGGGTGGTACGATCGCCAATGACGGCCGCTGTAACGCCGATCGACCGCGTGGCGTCAATCCACATTTTTTGGCTGGGAGGAAACTCCGGTAAAGCGAGGTTTTTCGGGTTAAACGCCGTCTCGGTGTCGATGAAGAAATTGCCGTTGTGAGGTTTAAGTTCCGATCGTACAGTTTTCTGGAACAGTTCGCTGCTTAAAAGCGGACTTTTCGGTGCCGGAACGATCGCATCAACCACGGGAGCTCCTACTGTCATAAACGCTACATTGTTCATCCAGCCGCGAGTTACCGTAATCCCTCCAAACGGCGATGTCCATTTAATCGCCGGTTTGCCGCCGACTTGAATTTCCTCCACTCTAAACCCTTTAGTTTTCATCGTTTCATCAAGCTGTTTCAGGGATTTGTTCGCAGCGCCCTGGTTGTTTGTTTCCACCATAAATACAAATCCGGCCGCAAATTTGTCTCTGGGATTCTGCGCGGGGGCTGGTATTAATGATATAGAAAATTCTCCCGCCATCCAGTTCATCAAGTCTTTATCTAAATCCATGCCGGTAGTAGATTTTAAACCTGTGCGTAAAACTTGGGGATTAATCGGGGAAATCGGGTTTGCCTCGGCTCCTAATACGTAGTCTTGCCACAAACGCTGCAAGTTGCCGCCGGATACCATCATTATTGTATTGTTTGGCAGGCGGTTAACCATTTTTAGAGCATTGTTTTCTACTGCTATCCTTCTGGTAGAATCTGGTTTTAGCCAAGAGACTGATTTGAATCCAATTCCTTCAGCCTCCAGCGTCGCTGTGGTGGCAAATCCCTGATTTTGTTGCAGTTTTTCGAGGCTTTCTGGCGAAATTTCACGGGCTGAGTTGGCGGCGGCATAGGCGGCGGCAACGGGCATATTGACGTAGATTTGACCGAAGGCGCCCGGACTTTTTATTTTGTCTATGGCGTCTGCATAGCCAGGGGTTTTGGCTAGGGAAGGTTCGCCTTTGTAGGTGTCGATTATTCTGTCTGTAGCGCTAGGATCCGTGGTGACTGCTAGATAGTTTGTGCCGAGTACCGCGACTGAGAAATTGCGATCGGGTACTCCTTGAGTTTCTGTGACTTGCACGCCTTTATAATTACGCTCAACTATTTTTCCTTGGCTGAGGGTTCTGGGTTTTGCTAATAATTCTTGGGCTTTGATCGGGTTGGCAATTGGCAGGATAATTGCCACTGACTGTTGAATTGGCGGAGACGGGGGCGCATTGGGTGCGGGCGGGGGGGCTGGTATAGCTATTTTGTTGCGGAGAAAGGCTACCATTGCTGTGTTACCCACCCAGGGTTGAATGTCTTGCTGGTAGGCGTAGCCGTTGCTTGTGAGGAGGCGATCGCGCATTTCGCTTAAAAACCTCTCAAACGAAGCTTTTGACTCCGGCGTGCCAAACTCTCGCAGTTTATTCCACTGGGATTCATCGGTGCTGATGGATAGGGCCATCATCGTATCTTGCGGGACAACGGTTGCCCCCGGCGGCAAATCTTTGGCGGGCCCACGGGAAATGACGAGGTAGTAGGTGACAAAGCCTAAACCGATCAGAAGTGTGGCGGATCCGATCGTAAACAGCAGGGAAGATTTATCTTTCTTAAACATTATTCGTAAGGTTCGGGTGCTCGCAACATGATAGATTATTTTCTTGGCTCATGTAGCAGATACATTAGCAGATACATTTAACCGGGCAAATTTAGGAAACTCGAATTTACCCCTCCGGGAACAACCAGAAAAACTGTTTTTTTTTCATCTGACAGTAGGTTAGGCTCGTGAAACGAAACCTAACACAAAAAATGTAGCAAGGCTTTTGTGACAGTTGGCCTTATACCAATTTTTTATGAGGCCCCGTAGAATCCGATCCCCCCTAGCCAAGAGGGCGGGCACGGGGAGTAGGGGTCGCACCGCCCCTACAAAGGGGGGGACAAGACTCCGCTCAAAGTCAACCCCTACTCCCCTTCTTAAGGGGGATTTAGGGGGATCGAGATATGTGCAACTTCACATTAAATTGGTATTAGTCCTGATTAATTGAATCAGTTTCGAGCCTTAAAGTCTTTAAAGATAGTTTGAAACGAGTACATCAGTCGGTGCACATCGTTTGTGGCTCTCGGAAAAATGTTGAGTTCCCATTTTTTACGAGCGGTAGTTAGCAGTTTTGCTACGGGTTGGGAGTAACTGTTAGAAATGAAATAGCTGCCGCCTTCGTAGCGAATGTCTGACGCTAAGCCGATAAAAGCACCCGCCATTTCTAGTTTTAGTTCCGAGGTGCTGTGTTCCGACTTTACCGCTAAAATCACCTGCGAGTGTCGGGGTTCGCGGTTGAGCAAGCGACAGATATTTGCTTCTTTTTGGTACAAAATTAAAATGTTACAGTTGTGCAGAACTCCGGCTCTACCTTGGACTTTTACTCCTAGGTGAACTTCCAGGGCTGGTTTGTCGGGAAATTCCACAACAGCATGAGTGTATGGATGTGCAGTGCCGTGGATTTTTCCCGCTGTTTTTCTAAATGTTAAATATTTCGGTGTTTCGTCGTCTAAAACATTGTTGTAATAAATAGTACCGCCTTCATTAGCAACTGCTTTTAGTAGAATAGTGAAGAGGTAAGTGTCAAAAATTCTGGCTTGTTCTGCCGCTGTGTTAAATTCGGGATCGATCGAGCTTTTTAATTTGCTTTTTATTTCGGAATTGATGGCGTAGTTGCTGGGCCCGGAAGGCAGTTTTTCGAGCAAGTGCTTGAGGGCGATCGCCTGTTTGTGACGGGGGGCTGTGACGCTGGAAGTAAACTCGATTGTTTTGGCTGTTTCTGCACCTGAATTGGCAAAGGTAATTTTTGTGCCGAGGGGAGAGGTTTCTGATTCTACTTTCAAGAAATAAGCAATTTCGTCTTCCATTTCGGAAGTGTTAACAGTCGCTTGCTCGACAGCATTAATTAACAGCAAAAGTTGTTCTTTTGCGGTATAATCTTCTATCTTGAGCAGAGGTGTTTTTCTTTTGAGCGATCGCTCTTCAATTACTTTGCCTATCTCTACAGTATCCGCTACTTGTTGAACTACCCAACCCAAATTAAACTCATTCAGAATTGCCGCCAGTTCCTGATAGAGTTTGGCATACTCGATCTCATCCATAATTGCTTCTGCACTGCACGCTATTCTGATTATACAAGATAGTTTGATTTTTTGGTCAAGTATCCTGCCGATTTTAGGTTTTAAATTTTAGGATGATTCTCACGGATGAATCCTAGGGCTTTTCGGTCAACAGTCAACAGTTAGCAGTCAACAGTCAACAGTCAACTGCCAATTAGCAGTAAGCTATTCTACGACATTCTGTAGCGATCGAACTATGGCAACTATCAACGACAACTACCTCAAACTCAAAGCTGGCTACCTGTTTCCCGAAATTGGGCGCAGGGTGAAAGCCTATGCAGAGGCTAATCCCGAAGCGCCCATCATCCGGCTGGGGATTGGCGACGTGACTGAACCGCTACCGGCTGCTTGTCGGGAGGCGATGGTGGCGGCGGTGGAAGAAATGGGTTCGCGGGATACCTTTAAAGGATACGGCCCGGAACAAGGTTATGAGTGGCTGCGGGAGAAAATTGCCGAGCACGATTTCAAGTCGCGGGGATGCGATGTTGATGCTTCGGAAATCTTTATTTCTGATGGTTCTAAGTGCGATTGCGGCAATATTCTCGATATTTTTGGCAACAATAACACGATCGCAGTTACCGATCCAGTGTATCCGGTGTATGTAGACACTAACGTGATGGCTGGACACACGGGAGATGCGAACGAAAATGGCGAATACGGCGGCTTAGTTTACCTGCCAATTACAGCGGAAAACAATTTTACTGCCCAAATTCCCACTGACAAAAAAGTCGATTTAATTTACTTGTGTTTCCCGAATAACCCGACGGGGGCAACTGCAACTAAGGAACACTTGCAAGCTTGGGTAAATTATGCTAAAGCTAACGGTTCGATTATTTTCTTCGATGCGGCTTACGAAGCGTATATTACCGATCCGAGTTTACCGCATTCTATCTACGAAATTGAAGGCGCGCGGGATTGTGCGATCGAATTTCGTTCTTTTTCCAAAAATGCTGGTTTCACGGGTACTCGCTGTGCGCTGACAGTTGTACCGAAGACTTTGACTGGAAAAGCAGCAGATGGTTCCGATGTGGAAATTTGGAAATTGTGGAACCGCCGCCAATCTACTAAATTTAACGGAGTTTCTTACATAGTGCAGCGCGGTGCTGAGGCGGTTTATTCTGAGGCTGGCAAGGCACAGATTCGGGCTTTAGTCAATTTTTACATGGAAAATGCTGCGATTATTCGCGAGAAATTGACAGCGGCGGGAATCGAGGTTTTTGGTGGCGAAAATGCACCTTATGTGTGGGTGAAAACGCCTCACGGTTTGTCGAGTTGGGATTTCTTTCAGAAGTTGCTGGAAACTTGTAATGTGGTGGGAACTCCGGGTTCTGGTTTTGGTGCGGCGGGTGAGGGTTATTTCCGCATTTCGGCGTTTAATAGTCGGGAGAATGTGGAAGAAGCGATGAGACGGATTGTGGAGAAGTTTAAGGTGTAAAAGGGCGAGAGATAATTCTTTTTGGGGCGGGCTTTTCGGCCCACCCCACAAGAAATTAATATGTTGTGGAACAGGCATCTTGCCTGTTTCTTTGGGCGGGTAAGATGCCCACCCCACAAGAAATTTGATGTGTTGTGGAACAGGCATCTTGCCTGTTGCTTTGGGCGGGCTTTTCGGCCCACCCCACAAGAAATTGATAGGTTGTGGA
>NZ_JAUBTV010000065.1:20389-46147 GCF_036705145.1 Microcoleus sp. B5-D4
CTTTGGGCGGGCTTTTCGGCCCACCCCACAAGAAATTGATAGGTTGTGGAACAGGCATCTTGCCTGTTGCTTTGGGCGGGCTTTTCGGCCCATCCCACAAGAAATTGATAGGTTGTGGAACAGGCATCTTGCCTGTTGCTTTGGGCGGGCTTTTCGGCCCACCCCACAAGAAATTGATAGGTTGTGGAACAGGCATTTTTTCAAAACATTGTATGAGTTCGTTTAAATAAAACGCCTCAATTATAATATTCCATTTTCTATCCATCAGCATCGCTGGGAAAACCAAATTGGTCTGGTAATTCAGCAGAGGTAATTTGCAGAATCTCTAGCAACTTCTTGTATTGAACAGGCGTTAGCTTCGGTACTGATCGCCCAGCTTCCCAGTTGCTTACCGTCGCTTCCGTAACGCCAAGTGCTTCTGCTAGCTGCTTTTGAGTCATAAACCGCTGAACTCTCAGTCGCATTAGGGGCGATCGATCGGCTCTTTCTGAGGTTTCCATAGGCTATTTGTTAAGTTATATTAATTTATTTGACTTTTACCTAAAGTGATTGACATCTACCATAAATTAATTTAGATTTAATCTAATAGAGATTAGACAGCACCAGCTAAGCCACTTGTGCTGTAGGGGAATTGCTGTCTTTTTTTCAACTTGTTATTGTACGCGGTTTTACCGTTACAAAGCATCAAACCTATCCAAAATTATTAGTCAAAGCTATGTTGCAAGATTCATCATCGAACCAAACATCGCCCAATGTTTTAATCAACCAAACCTTTGAGGCCGATCGCGAAGCAGTCCGTCACGTCATCATCGGTTCGCCGCTGGGTGTACGGCGAACTATCCACCAACTGCACGCATTGCGCTACGAGGAAGCTGTTCGCTGGACTCATCCGATCGCCATTCCCGACAATCGCATCATTATTACACCCGATCAGGGAGAAATCATGAGTCTGTTAGTGAAATTAATCCGCCTGCAATGAAGTCTAAATGTGCGATCGATCTTTCTAGAATTGGGTCAAAAGTGCGATCGCGAATCTCTTCTGGTTGCCCGTGCTAAACTCAACAGATATATCCAAAAACTCTTGTGGGGTAGGCATCCTGCCTGCCCTTGGCACAAACTTAACAACTAGCTCCCTATTCAGCTTATGATTGTTATCACCCCCGTCCTAAAACCCGTTAGCCAAATAACGCTTTCTCCCGGTAGTGTCGTAACTATTCCCAATATAACTTGGCTGGAATTTGAGTCTATTTTGCAGGAATTAGGAGAAAAGCGCTCGGCACGAGTTGCTTACAGCAAAGAAACTTTAGAAATTATGGTTCCTTTACCAGAACACGAAATTCCCAGAGATTTAATCTCTGATATTGTCAAAATTTTACTCAAGTCGGCGGGCAGAAGATACCAACCTTTTGGTTCTACTACTTTCAAACGGGAAGGTGCAGCAGGAGTTGAACCTGATGCTTGCTTTTACATTCTAAATTATCAACGGATGATCGGCTGCCGCAGACTGCAACCCGACGCTCCGCCGCCGGATTTAGCAATTGAGACGGATGTAACTTCTAAAACTACTATAGATGCCTATAAAATGATTGGAGTTCCCGAAGTATGGGTTTATGACAGTGGCAGACTTCTCATTTATTTGCTGCAAGATGGAGAGTATGTAGAATCCGATATGAGTCCGAATTTTCCAGAAATCGCGATCGCCCAACTGATTCCTGCTACAGTGGAACGTGCTTGGCAGGTGGGAAATTTGCAAGCGCTAGAAGAATTTGAAAGTGCGATCCTCTCCGAGGGCTTCGCTAACGGCTAAACTCGTAGGAGACGTTACGGGCTTCGCACTTCCCATCCAAAAAATCACACACTTACTGCCAAATTGTCAACCCCTAAAGGTCGATAAATTGTATCTCTTTGCTGATAATCCCGGCCCAAAGAACGAATCGCATTTTGCAAATCTTCCACAGATTGACAACTGCCGCCAACCGCACCGGCCATCGTTGTAATGTGCTCTTCCATCAAAGTGCCGCCGATGTCGTTGCAGCCCCATTTCAGCGCTTCTGTAGCTCCATCTAAACCTAATTTTACCCAACTCGGCTGGTGATTGGAAATCAAATTTCCCAAGAAGATTCTCGATACAGCGGTGAGTAACAATGTATCTGCTAAAATTGGTTGGTCGCGGCCGACTCGACTCCGCAAAGGTGCCGGTGCTTCCTGTCCGACAAATGGTAGTAAAATAAATTCTGTAATGCGTGCTCGATAGTTTTGGTCGATCGCAGTTTGTTGGAGCGATCGCACTTTTTCTAAATGCAAAACCTGCTGCCCTGCCGTCTCAATATGCCCGCAAAGCATCGTACTCGTTGTCGGTAAACCCAAACTGTGAGCAGTTCCCACAATTTCTAGCCAAGTTGCAGAATTTAGTTTTTCCGGGCAAATCACCCGTCGCACAGAATCGTCGAGAACTTCCGCCGCAGTTCCCGGCATCGAACCAACTCCCGCATCCCGCAAAGCCGAAATTACATAGCTGAAACTAAGATTATCTCCTCTGGCAATAAATTCTATTTCTTGGGGCGAAAAAGCGTGCAAGTGCAACTGAGGAAACTTATCCTTAATAGTTTTAACCAATTGCAGATAATAAGGTAAAAATGCGCCGTTCAGCTTAGCTTGAAGGTTTAGGCCCCCCTGCATACAAATTTCCGTCGCACCCCGCTGCACTGCATCAGTTGCCTTTTCCTGAATTTGAGCTGCGTCTAACCAAAAAGCGCCCTCATCTTTCTCGTCGCGGCGGAATGCACAAAAACTGCAATGCTGCTCGCAAATGTTAGTAAAGTTAATATTCCGATTGATAACGTAGGTGACAGTATCCCCTGATTGTCGGCGGCGGAGCAAATCAGCGGTTGTTTGGATAGAAGCTCGCGCGTCTGGCTCTGTTTGCTGCAAAAGTACCAATGCCTCTGCAGAAGAAATGTTATAACCTTGTAAAGCTCGATCGAGAATTGCATCCACAGTTTTTTTTTAGCTAAGCTACTGAATTGCTGCCTGGAATTAAGGCGTTTTTATATTTTAACTAATCAATTATGGAGGAACGATCTTCTAAAATCTCAAGTCTTACAAAACCATCCTTTACTTTTTGGGAACTGAAATTATGGGCATAAACCAAGCCAATCACCTCTTGCCAGTGCCGTCTGGGCCTTTGCAAATTCCTGCTGTACAGACTTTCAATTCAACTTTTACAGACGCAGGCACACCGCCAATTTATTTTTCCCTGGTCATTCCCACCTACAACGAGTGCAAGAATGTCAAGAGTATTGTGGAAAAATTGAGCCACTTGCTCGATGGCAGTATTCCCGGCAACTACGAATTAATTGTAGTCGATGACAACAGCCCCGATCGCACATGGGAAGTCGCCCTGTCCCTGATACCGGAATATCCGCAATTGCGGGTGATGCGCCGCGAAGACGAGCGGGGACTTTCCACAGCGGTGATTCGCGGGTGGCAGGCCGCTCGGGGCGAGGTTTTGGGCGTCATCGATGCCGACTTGCAGCATCCCCCGGAGACGCTGTTGCAGCTTTTAGCAGAAATTCAGCGGGGCGCCGATTTGGCCGCTGCGAGCCGCCACGTCGCCGAGGGCGGGGTGAGCGACTGGAGCGTTGTCAGGCGATTTTTATCGCGGGGCGCTCAAACCGTGGGGTTGGTGATCCTACCGGGAGTGGTGGGCCGAGTTTCCGATCCCATGAGTGGCTATTTTATGGTGCGCCGGAATTGCATAGCGGGCAAAATCATGAATCCTGCTGGTTACAAAATTTTGATTGAAGTGCTCGGCAGAGGGGACATCCGCTGGATTGGAGAAGTTGGTTACGTGTTTCAGGAGCGGCAAGAAGGGGAGAGCAAAGTTACCTGGAAACAGTATATTGAGTATTTGCGGCATTTGCTGAGGTTGCGGTTTGCCCGCTGGCCGATGGGCAAGTTTCTGCGGTTTGGCATCGTGGGTTTCAGCGGCGTATTTGTAAATATGGGGGTTTTGTACGTGCTGCGGGATCTCCTCAATTGGGAGCTGACTCGCAGTCTGATCATTGCTGCTGAATGTGCAATTATCAGTAACTTTTTATGGAATGATTTGTGGACTTTTGGGGATATTTCTAAGCGGCAGCCAGGAAAGCGCCAGCAATTGAAACGGCTGTTAAAATTTAATACCATTTGCTTGATGGGTTTGATTTTGAATGTGCTACTGGTTAATTTGCTGTTTAATGTTTTTGGGATGAATGAATATTTGGCTAACTTAATTGCGATCGCGGCTGTGACTCTGTGGAATTTCTGGATCAATATGAAGTTGAGCTGGCGGGTAACGGAAGTAGATAGGTAATGGGTAATGGGTAATTGGTAATTGGTAATTAGTAATGGATCATTGATAAAATGACTAATGACTAATGACTAATGACTAATGACTCTTCTTCCCTATGCCTTTGAATGACTGAATTAATGATTAAGAACAAACAACTGTTGTTGCTATTGCTGTGGACGGCGATCGCCTTTATTTTGCGATTTGCCAATTTAAACTCGAAACCGCTGTGGACGGACGAGTTTTCGACTCTAGTGTTTAGTTTGGGCAACAGTTTTCGAGGGGTGCATCTCGATCGCGCGATCGATCTTTCTACATTATTACAACCGCTACAATTGCGCCCCGGTGCTGGGATTGCAGATGTCCTCAACCATTTGCTGCTAGAAAGCAACCATCCACCAGTGTATTTTATGCTCGCCCACTGGTGGATGCGACTGTTTGGGCCGACCGAGGATAGTTTAGTTTGGATTGGGCGAGCTCTTCCTGCATTATTAGGTGTGATTTCAGTTCCAGCTATCTACTTTTTGGGCAAATTTGCTTTTAGTTCTCGTTTAGTCGGTCAATGTGCGGCCGCGATGATGGCAGTTTCTCCCTACGGCATTTATCTCGCTCAAGAAGCTCGCCATTACACTTTAGGAATCTTATTAGTTATTGCCTCTCTTTTTTGCCTCACATTAGCTGCAAAAAAGCTGCAACAGCGGGCTACCCTGCCTATTTGGGCTGTCCTGCTTTGGGTAGTTGTTAATTGTTTAGGAATTGCGGCTCACTACTTTTTTGCACTGACTTTGTGTGCGGAAGCAATAGCATTAATTGCTGTAATCTGGCAGCATTTTAATGGAAAGTTGCCAATTGACAACAGCCAGCAGCCTAATATTTGGCAATTTCCAATCCTCTGGCGGCTTTTCGCAGTAGCGATAGGTACTTTGGCTGGCGGTTTAGTTTGGCTGCCGGTATTTTTGTCAAATAAATACGGCAGCGAACTAACTAATTGGATTGTCAGCGGCGATCGCACATTTTTAAGTTGGGTTAATCCGATTTTTCAAGCTTTAGCTGGATGGATTACTGTCATCTCTCTGCTGCCGATTGAATCGCCAAATTTGGCAGTAGTAGTTGCATCGGCGATCGTAATGACAATATTTTTTATATTGGTGCTTCCCATCCTGCGAGGCGCTTTTAAAAAGTCCTTAACAACGCCCGATACTCGTTTAGGTACTGTTATTTTCGGCGGATTTGTGCTAGGAGCAATTTTCCTATTTTTCAGCTTTGCATATATTTTGGGGATTGACCTAACTCGCGGGGCTCGATACAATTTCGTCTACTTTCCGGGAGTAATATTGCTTTTAGGAGCAACCTTGGCGGTTATTTTTAACACACCTATAGCAAAAAGTCAATGGTTTAATTTACGGGCGATCGAAGTTCCGGGCAAAAAAGCAGTGGTGCTAATTTTAGTAATGGGTTTTTTTAGCGGTGTCACAGTAAATTCCAATCTCGGCTATCGCAAATATTACAAACCAGACCTTTTAATTCCGATTATCCGCGAATTATCGAAAGTTCCCGTGTTAATTGCCACTACTCAAAAGACTCATGTAGAAATAGGAGAATTGATGGGGATAGGGTGGGAATGGGAAAGAAGTTCGGCAACGGATTTTGTAGCGGATGTAACGGATGTTACGGATGTTAGGAAGAAAGAAGAAGTTAAAGCCTTTGATTCTCCGCTGTTTCTTTTGGCTAATCAGAGAAGGGATGGGCCCGAAATTGTGGCAGGGACACTTTATAAAACACTCAGTCAATTAGAACGCCCGCTTGATTTGTGGTTGGTTAATTTTCGCGCACCTGTCAATCTAGAAGCACAAAAATGTCAGGTTGAATCGCGCGAGTTGCCTGCGGTGGATGGGTATGAATATCAAGCTTATCATTGTTCTAGCTCATAGGTAAGGGGCGATCGCGGAGGGATTGCCCCTACCAAGGCGGTAACTAGACCGTCACTAAGAGTCAGCAGCCAAATGTTTAATTAAGACGCTCATCACTTCACCTGGATTTTGAGTTGGGACAAGCGGACTCCAGTCAGAAACGCAGGCAAAATTATCGCGGTGAAAAGAATGAATGACGCGGGAAACAACAGGACGAGAACTGATAATGAAAAGTTTCAAGAGTTCTCGGTTAACTGAAGTTGGCAAGTTTGGTTCTTTAGCAGGGGGCTGAGTGGGTTCGGTAGTTGGACTTTCTGGCCCAACCTCGAAAGCAAGTATTAATTCGGTATTGGGTAGCATTTGCCGGATGACTTTCAGGGAAGATTCTGCTTCGCTGCGGCTGCGAAATTGCGCGACGGGTAAGCGCTGAAAGTTGGGCAGGAGTCGGTAAATAATCCAGGCATTCGCAGTTTCTGGGGTGTTCATGGCTGTATTGTAAATTGGGTATGTTTGCCCATAGAAAAGTGACAGAATTGCACCTTTGATTTTTAGTGCAGTCTGTTTTGGCTATGGCTGTGCCACTAACCGCTTAATTTAAGCGGTTAATTTGAATAGTTAAAATAATATGGTAAAAAAAAGGCAACGTCAACGGCAACCAGAAAATGAGTTGCCTTTTCGGAGACTGCGAGAGGACGCTAACTTGAGCCAAGAAGAGTTGGCTGTGCGGATGGGGGTGTCGGCTTCGTCGGTGCGGCGATGGGAAAAGGGAGACGAACCTACGATGACTGTTCGGCAAATGAGGGATTTTTGCCGTTTGGTGGGGGTATCTTTTGATGAGTTGCCGGATTATCTCAGTCGGCGAGTAGATGAGGAGGAGTCATAGGGGGAGGGATCGCTCGATCGCACTTTCGATTAAAATAATTAAAATAAGTGCGTTAGCGAAGCTTACCGCAGGAATCGATCTTTTATTGCAGTACAAATTTTGTGGCAGAGGTAGCCCCTAAAAGTTTGAGTCACTCTCAGTATGCTCAACTTTCTGACTGAATTAAATCGCCTGCAGGTGGATGTCGTTTTATAGCTTTGTCAGCGGCCCGAATATTAATGACTCTCTCTCGATTTAAGACTAATGCTGTAACTGTAGCTCGTCCAATTGGAGTCAAACCAACTATAGATAATCCATCGGCAGACCAAATAAAATGTTCGCTCCAACTATCTTGTCTGGGGTTAAACAACGGTACTTCTACGTCTGACTGAGCATCTATCGCTCTAGTTTTATCAGATTTCTTGCGGTTGCAGTGAAAGCAAGCTAGTGCCAAATTGTCAATATCGTTAGTCCCATTTTTAGTTAATGGAATGATGTGCTCGATAGTAAACTCTACGTACTGCCATTGTTCGGAGGCATGACAATATTCGCACAGACAGTTGGCTCTCTGACGAACTTGATTTTGGATATTTTCTGGTATTTGACGGCGAGCGGACATTTCTACAAAGTAGGCTGAATCTGCCCCAAGAAAATATTGCGGACAGTCCGATTGACAAAACTGAGGTAATCGTCGATTTCTTCGTAAAGATTGAGTTCTTGTTCTTCGTCAGGATTGAGGGGCAAAGTTTGTTGTTTGTCCAACAGTTCTTGGATACGATTTTTGACCGCAGTGGAGGCTTTAAAAATTGGTATGCCTTCCACTAATTCAATTCCGACAGCTCCTTCTATAGGTAGAGTATCGCGCAGGTTTTCCAGTTTTGGCAGGATTAGCATAGTTGTGGATTTTATGGGTTTCCATCTTGATTATATCTAGGTTTTTTTCAATCTTTCCTCACACTATCGGGCACCCCCACTGCCGAAATACCCGATATCGCCCTTAAATTCTGACACCGAATCAACTCATTAAAATCCAAACTGCGCCCTTCAATTTGCGCCACAGCCTCGATCGCCCCCAGCAAATGTCCGGCCGCTTCCGCTTCGTTGTAACCACGCCTTCCCGCTACTCTAATCGCCCCCTCGTCAGCATCTAACTCTACTTGGGAACTGCGGTTGTCGCGCCAAATTCGAGTCATCGCCAGTCCCGTCAAACCGCCCGCGATCGCAGTGCCGATCGCATCTCCCTGCAACAATTCTACAACAGTCCCCACAATTCCCGCCAGAGCCGCACCTTGATAAATATCCGGTTTAAACCACTTAAAATTGCATAGAAAACTTACATTCCGCAATAGCAGTAAATCCCGCTGCGGCTTAGATAGCAGCCGCCACAAATCAAAATTAATATAAATCGGGCGAGATTGATTCCAAGGCAAAGGAAAATCGCAGTCAATTACCGTTGATTGTTGGGGCTTATTAATAATTTTACACATCATGCGGCCGGAAGCGGGCATCACATCTAACAGGCGGCGAATTTCTGGGTCGGGATTCATAAATTTTAGGATAATTGATAATTGGTAATTGGTGATTGCATCTGCCTAAAAAACAATAATATCAGGGGTTTGTAGGGGCGGGTTTTACAGACAAAAATTGCCTAAAACCTACAATCTCGTAAACCCGCCCCCACCAAAGGGCTGATGCGATCGAAATCAAAGTTGATGTAGGTTATGGGTTGTGTGGGGGCGGGTTTATGTGGATTTTTGACGGGAGTTAAATATTGTTGGAAAAACCCGCCCCTACAAGTTCTTAGAAGATAATTAAGGGTTTTTCTTGGATGCGGGAGAGGGAGATTATTGAGCTTTCGGAGCCACTTTTTCGGCGTTGGGCGAAGGCTTCGGACTGGCAATTGCTGGGGCAACTGACGGCTTTGAATTCGCGGCTGGGGATGGCGGTGATTTTAGAGAATCAGGGGCTGTTAGCGGGGCAGCAGGGGCCGTTTTAGCGCCTAAAATGCTGGCGTCTCCGGTGTCGAAGGTGCCGGCGATGCAAGCGATCATCATTGTCGCTAAAGTGCCGACAAATAATGCTTTCCAACCGAGTTCGGAAATGTCTTTGCGGCGGGATGGAATTAGGGCGATCGTACCGCCGACAAATATGCCGACGGAGGCGAGGTGGGCGAAGCCGGAAAGCGCGTAACTGACAATTAAAACTGTACGATCGCTCACCAGTCCTTTTGCCGATGCTTCTGCTAAACTTTGATAGGGCGGAATCGCTGTTTCTAACAGCCTGCGACCGATGATTACTGATGCTTGCCAAGAGTCGTCAATGGACACTCCTGTTAATAGCGTCAGGGGATAAAATAAAAATCCCATAATGTTGGCTAAGGTGACAACTTTGAAAAAGCCACCAATTGGGCCGGGCAAAATTGCCAGCCAACCAAAGAATTGATTGATTAAGGAAACTAAGCCTAAGATTAAAATCAAAACAGCGGCAATGGCCACAGCCATTTTTACACCGTCCAATGCGCCAATAATCGCTGCATCCAAAGGGCTGACTCGTTCGATTGGCTCTCCCCCAACAGTCTCTTGTTTGAATTCTTCGCGCTCCATGTCCGAAATTTCTTCGCCCACAAATTCGCGGCCTTTAGGCTTCGGTTCTTCCTTGGGAATGCCGCCCATTGTCAGCGGCACGCCTGTTTCTGGTACTAAGATTTTGGATAGGACAAAACAAGCGGGAATGGCGATAATTGAGGCTGAAACTAAATGCCCTAAAATATTGGGAAAAACTGGCTTTAGAAAACTAACGTAAATTGCTAAAGTTGAAGAAGCGGCCGTCCCAAAACAGCAAGAGAGAATTGCACAAAGTTCCGAACGAGTCATTTTCGGCAAATAAGGCTTGACGACAATTGCCGCTTCAATTCCTACGAAAATATTAGCCGCGCCGCTGAGGGCTTCCGCGCCGCTCAACCGCATTGTCATATAAAAGATTTTGGCAAAAAGTTCGGTGATAATTTGAATCACGCCGATGTTGTATAGCAAGGCCATGAGGCCAGAAAAAAAGATGACTGTCGGTAAAGCTCTAAAGGCAAAAATATAACCTAAATTAACTGCCGGATCTTTACCAGGTATCGGTACCACATTGCTCCCGAATACAAATCGCGCTCCAGCGTCAGCAGCGGTGAATACTCCATCCAGTAAGCCAGTAAACCATTCTAAAGCGATGCGAGTTGGGGGGAACAGGAATACTAAAAATCCTAAGACTAATTGCAAGCCAATGCCCCAGATGATGACGCGCCAGGGAATATACTTGGACTGTCGGTTTTCTGAAAAAATCCAGGCGATCGCACATAAGCCAAAAATGCCCAGAAACGAGATAAGATTGTAGATAGACATGAGCCTAGTCCTTGAAATACTTAAGAATGCCGATCGACGGCTTGCACCACATCAGTTATACTATTCATCTGACGGCAAATACTAAAAAAAATAACGGGCAGATGAATTACGCACTCAACAGCGTACTTATGTCATTGCTTAGGTCATTGCTTAGGTCATTGCTTAGGTCATTCCGAAGTCTGCGGATCTTTAGCCACCCTTGATTTGCCGTAATTACCAGCAGTTTAGATAGAAACTCTAACACATGGAAGCTTTTGCTCCACATCCTCCTGAATGGACTGCGACGGCGGTTCACGCTAATGAGTTTTGCTGCCCCAAGTGCGGCGCTAGCTGCACGGATGCCGCTGAGGTCTGGATTAATCGCCGATCGCCAGTATACACCGAGTTCAACCGCCGCAAGTGGCAAGAATTTTACCGCTGCCAGTGCGGCGGCGTGTGGTGGGCATGGAGTAACGATAGGCCTCCTTCTGAACTTGTGCGTCGTGATGAGAACTCGGATGATGACTCAGATGATGATTTTTAGAACGGTGACAGAATTTTCGATTTTCGATTTTATTTAAAATTAGGGTAAGTTGTATATGGCGCACCCTAAATTTAGATAGGTTAGCGCCAGTTATCAACTAATTCAGCACGTCAAGTCTTCCCTTGACTACGCCTTCCATGACTCTTTCAATTAAGCTCAATTCATTTTCGCCGATCGACTCATTTAAGAGCATTGACTGAATTCGCTGTCTGTCATCGCGAGTCAGTTCGCCTGACGAAAATATCCGCTCTACTATTTCTTCAGTTAGAAATGAGGAAGTTTGAGTTTGCATGGTTGGTCTCTAAAAGCATCAATATTTTGCTTTTAACTTTATTAGAGGAGCCAGTTATTGTGTGGGTTTTTGCTGTCCCACCCAATCAGTGCTCCAATCATAAGACTCTGGGGGCATCTTGTCAACACACTGGCTGCAGATAAATATAAAATCTGCATTGTATTTCCGACATTCGGGCAACGGGTGCTTTCGGAGTGCGATCGACCTCCGGCGGTGGCGGTGTTCGATCGACCTTTTTAAGCTTATTGGCACTGGGGCGGAACATTACAGCTCAAAAAAAATCAAAACGAGAAGAGTCGGACTTAAGTACCAAATAGTTTGCTAAACTTATCCACAGTTAATTACCGAGACGAGGTTTAACCATGTTTGCCGTCAAACGAGCGCTCAAATTGAATAATAGGGAAGCGACTTTGATGGCAAAACACGCAGGATTTCGGCGCGTGGTATTTAACATGGGGTTAAGCTTGCGGACTCAAATGTACAGTGAGGGGAAACTTACAGACTCAAAGGTACTCAACGAAGTTAAAAAAGTTCTCACTAACTACGTCAAGAAACAGCCTGAATTTGCTTGGATGAACCAGTTGTCCAGTCGAGTTTACCAAAACGCTTTGATTGACTTGAAAGATGCGTTTAGTCGGTATCGCGCTGGTTCTTCAGGTCATCCAAGATTCGCTAGCCGCCGATCCGGTCAGTCTTTTACAGTCGATTCGTCTAACGGCAAAGTTTTACTAAACGCTGGTAGCACCATTAAGATTCCTACCTTGGGAAATTTTCGGCTCTACGAAGCCCTAGAATGCGGTTACGTGTCTCAAACTTTTACGATTTCAAAAGAAGGAAGTCGTTGGTTTGTTTCCTTCTGTGTTGACGCCGAACGTTTACCAGTTCGACAACCTGAAAGCTCTGTAGGAATTGATGTAGGCATTAATTATGCGGCCACGCTGTCAAATCAGCAGGTCTTTGATGCACCAAAGCCGTTAATAGCCAGTGCGAAAACCAAACTTGCTACCTTACAGCGCCAAGCATCAAAACAGGTAAGAGGCTCCCAAAACCAGCGCCAAACCTACAATAAAATTAGCCGACTTCACGCGCGGATAGCTCGTATTCGTTTAGATTTTCTTCACAAGTTAACAACTTATTTAGCCAAAAATTTCAAGCTAATCAAGATTGAAGACTTAAACGTTAAAGGCATGATGGCGAATCACAAACTGGCCGGGGCAATATCCGATCTAGGATTTTACGAATTCAAGCGCCAACTTGATTACAAGTGCAAAATGTATGGAGCAACTTTAGTGCTAGTCGATCAATGGTTCCCTAGTTCTAAAACCTGTTCTAATTGTGGCACTAAAAAAGATATGCCACTAAGTATTAGGACTTTTGACTGTCCTGTTTGTGGGATATCTTTAGATCGGGACTGGAACGCAAGTCTAAATATTTTAAATTGGAAACCCTCGGCAGCCAGGGGGATAGCCTACTTATCTTGGGATTAGCCGTCTACCCAACAGCGTAGGAAGTAAACTCCGAATTGTGTCTAAAGATGGCTTTAGGTAAGTTTAGATAAGTTTTACAAAGCAGATTAGAATGGGGCATGGGGCATGGGGCATTGGTCATTGGAACCAACAAATAACAACAAATATAAGAAAAATAACCACTAACTAATGACTAATGACTAATGACTATTGACAACTGACTAATGACAACTGACAACTGACTAATGACCTATTTTCGTTCTGCTCTAATTTTGACATTAGGTTTTTGGCTGCTACCGCTAGCAGTTCGATCGCAATCTGTCGTTCCTGCAAATGACGGCACTAATACTGTTGTTAACTCCGAGCAAAACCGCACAGACATTAGTGGCGGACAACTGTCAGGAAACGGCGCCAATCTGTTTCACAGCTTCAGTCAATTTAATCTCAGCGAAGGTCAAATCGCTAATTTTCTAACTAATCCAAATATTCAAAATATTTTAGGGCGGATTTCCGGCGACAATGTTTCCCTCATTAACGGTCTGATTTCTGTAAGCGGCGGCAACTCAAATTTATTCTTAATGAATCCGGCGGGAATTGTCTTTGGTCAAAATGCTAGATTAAACGTGCCGGGGTCTTTTTTCGCGACAACTGCTACAGGTATTGGGTTCGGCGATCGCTGGTTTAATTCGAGCGGAATTAATGATTACAAAGCTTTACTGGGAAATCCTAATCAATTTAATTTTAATAACTCACAACTCGGTGCAATTGTCAATGCCGGAAACTTGGCAGTTGGCAGCGGGCAAAGTTTAACTTTGCTCGGTGGAACCGTTATTAATACAGGACAATTATCCGCACCCAACGGTCAAATTACTGTGGCTGCTGTTCCGGGACAAAATGCAGTCCGTATCAGTCAAAGCGGCAATTTATTGAGTTTAGAAATTACTCCGTCTTTGCAGTCAGAAAAATCGGCGATCGCCCCGGTTTCTTTGCCTCAGTTGCTGACGGGCCCAGGCGTAGTGTCAGCCACAGGTTTAACCACTAACGAACAAGGTCAATTGGTACTGACTGGCGGCCAAACTGTGCCCGCAGTTGCCGGAAGTGCGATCGTCTCCGGTTCTGTAAATGTATTTGGCCCTTCTGGGAATGCTGGTGGCACAGTCAATATTTTAGGGGAAAAAGTTGGACTCTTCGGCGCAAATATCGATGCTTCCGGCACTGACGGCGGAGGTACTGTGCGCGTCGGAGGCGGTTTCCAGGGGATGGAACCAGTGCCAAACGCCCAGGTAACTTATGTTAGTCCTGATTCTACGATCGCAGCAAACGCGATCGACCGCGGCAATGGCGGCACTGCAGTAATTTGGTCAGACAATATAACTCGCTTCTTGGGCAATATTACTGCTCGCGGGGGCATCGCCGCAGGTAACGGCGGAACAGTAGAAGTTTCCGGCAAAAATGCTTTAACTTTCCAAGGAGAGGTCGATACCCGCGCGACTAACGGTGCGATCGGCAATTTGTGGCTCGATCCGGCAAATATTACGATCGTCAGCGGTAACGGTGACAGCAGCGCGCAATCTGGCGGGGAACTCGAATCGGCACCAGAACCAAATGAAACATCGATCTCAGAAGTGCAGTTGGAACAAATGGCGGCCGGCAGCAACGTGGTTCTAGAAACCCCCGGCTACATCACCCTCCAAAACTTGCCCGATAACAAACTTTCCCTGCAAGCGAGAACGGGAGACACCGTAACATTTAGAGCGGGCGGAGTGTTTGTTGTCAATGATCCCAAGGATTTAATCGAGACTCAAGGTGGCAACATCAACATTTTCGCCAGCAGTATCTCTCTGGGCGGACTTAATGCCAACGGCGGCAATATCGCTATCACTGGTAACGGCATTGACTTGAGGGGCGGCAGCAATTCTGTCAGCAGTGCGGGGGGAACAATTCGCTTGCAACCCAACGATAGCCGAGCAATTCGGATCGGTGGCACCGGCGATATTTTGGGCATTTTGGACTTGACGGCAACGGATCTCGGCGCTTTGGCGGGGGATTTCGGCTCGATCGCGATCGGGCGCGAAAACGGTAGCAGCGAGTCGATCGCGATCGTCGCACCCATTACCTTCAACAGCCCGCTGACACTTCAAGGGCGATCGATCGCGATCGACAATCCCCTGAGAACAAGTGGCAGCGCTAGCTTGACTCTCGACGCGCCCCAAACTGATCTCAACGCCAACATTGCCACATCCGGCGGCGATCTCACTTTTACAGGAAACGCATCCCTCAATGCTGACGTAGCTTTGAGCACGGAAGCAACCGGCAACATTGTCTTCTCCGGTAGCCTAGACGGAGCTCACGCCCTGAGACTAGACGCTGGGCGAGTGCTGTTCGGCGCTACAGTCGGTCAAGCTGCACCGCTGGCGAGTTTGAATGTCAACGCCCGCAGTACCGAGGTATCCGGCAATATGGCGACATCTGGCGACATGACTTTCAATAGTAACGTCACAGTCGATCGCACCGCCGCCCTAGCAGCCACTACCGGCAATATCACTTTTGCCAATACCCTCGACAGCACGCCGGGCCGGGCTAATAATTTGACCCTGCGCGCTGGCGGCAACATTACTTTTGACGGCCTAGTCGGTCAAACTCAGAGGTTGGGCCAGCTCTCGGCTGACGCTGCTAGCGTGACGGCTGCTTCCACAATTACAGCGCGCAGTTTGAGCGTTAACGCGCGAGATTCCGCTCGCTTCGGGGGGGACAGCACGGCCGTTTTGGGAGCCGATATCAAGGCAGAAAACGTGCTCTTAGAGGGTAATTTAAGGACGGATGGTGGCAGCGTGAATCTGCAAGGAAGCGGGGAGGTTCGGACTGGCAATATTACCTCGAACGGTGGGAGGATTCGGGTTGAGGGGAATACTGTTGCTGCGGGTGCGATCGACTCGTCATCGGCGGGCACAGGAGGCGCGATCGCTCTCCAAAGCAATGCCGGCCCTTTAACTGCGGGAGCTTTGAACGCTTCGGGGGCGATCGGCGGAAATATTGCTCTCACCTCGCAGGCGGGGATTTCCGCTCTCGATCTCAACTCCAGCGGCACTTCAAACGGCAACGGCGGGGGCGTTTCCCTGAGCGCGACTGGTGACATTCAGTTGGGCTTTATCAACGCTAGAGGCGGCACTGGGGGCATCGGCGGCAGCGTTGATGTGAGAACCCTCGGTTTGTTTGGATCGAACAATGTTTTCAACGATGATATATCGGGCAATTCTTCGAGTATTTCTACTGCCGGAGGTGCGGGGGCGGGGAGGATCGCAATTCGCCACGGAGGCGGTAGCGATCGACCGTTTGTAGTTGGTGGCGCGATCGACAATGGAACCAGAGGAAGCATTAATGCTGGCGTGGGAAACGCCATTTTGCCCACTTTTGCTTTTGGACAAACTTACACCCAAGGAAGTTTACCAAATCAGATTTCCCTAATTACACCGGCCGCGCCCTCTACTCCTGCACCAATTCCCTCACCAATTCCCTCACCAATTCCCTCACCAATTCCCTCACCAATTCCCTCACCAATTCCCGCACCAATTCCCTCACCAATTCCCGCACCGCCTCTAGAGTCCGTAAATCCAGATCCGGCGCTGTCACTTCCTGCATCTTTGCAAGTTGAATTGCGATCGCCCAATCGAGACAGAAATTCCGCAATGAGCCAGGATATTTTCGCTCCTTCTCGCAGATTAGATGCGGCCGGTTCGGGAGTTTTAGAATTTGAACAAACCTTTACTCGCGAGTACGAAAAATATCTGGACTTGCCCCCAAGAAAGCCGATTACTAATCTATCGGTGGTTTACGAAAATCTTCGCAAAAACGAACAAATTACCGGGACAAAATCTGCCATCATTTATATGAATTGGCTCAGGAGATCGGATGCAGCCGCAGCCCAAGAAAATGGTTCAGTGCTGGTGGCAAGTCAGGATTTATCTAATCTATTGCCTATGAGAAAAAACCTCACCTCCGGGCCCCATCGCCCCTTAGAAGATAAGTTAGCCCAGAGGTTGTCGCCCCAGGGCCAAGAAATTCCCGATGTTCCTAACGGGGAGCATTTAGAATTAGTGTTAGTCACAGCTAACGCTCAACCGATGCGCGTTCTAGTTCCGGCGACAACGCGGTGGCAGGTGTTGCAATTGGCGGATGCCCTGCAAACCGAAATAACTAATCCCAGAAGAAGAAGCAGCATTAGTTATTTGGATTCGGCTCAAAAACTTTATCGCTGGTTAATTGCGCCAATGGCCTCAGAATTGACAGCTTTAAAGATTGACAATTTAATTGTAATTCCGGCAGCAGGTTTGCGGAGTGTGCCCTTTGCTGCTCTTCACAATGGCAAACAATTTTTAGTTGAGCAATACAGTATTAGCGTCATGCCGAGTCTGAGTTTGACTGATATCGGCTACGACAATATTGCGGATGATGAAGTGTTGGCGATGGGGGCGTCGGTATTTGAAGATAAAGCGCCATTACCAGCGGTACCGGTGGAGTTAGAGTCGATCGCGCCGCCAAGTGAAGGAAAATCATTTTTGAATCAAGATTTTACTCTCGGAAATTTGCAAGCTCAGCGGGCAAATCAGCCTTTTGGCATCATTCACTTAGCAACTCACAGCGAATTCCTGCCTGGGGAACCGAAAAATTCTTACATTCAGTTGTGGGATACTAAATTACGCCTCGATCAAATGCCACAGTTGCGGTGGAATGAACCGCCGGTGAATCTGTTAGTTTTAAGCGCGTGCAGTACCGCTTTGGGCGACGAAGAGGCGGAGTTGGGGTTTGCGGGTTTGGCGGTAGCTAGCGGTGCTAGATCCGCTTTAGCGAGTTTGTGGGAAGTCAGCGATGATGGGACTTTGGGGCTGATGACTGAGTTTTATCGGCAGTTGCGGGCCCCCAGACGCGGTGGCAATTTGATGATTAAAGCGGAGGCTTTGCGGCGCGCGCAATTGGAGATGCTGCGGGGGCGCGTGCGGATTCAAGACGGGATGTTGCGAGCCGAAGGGCTTTCTGGGGGTCTAATTTTGCCTCCAGAAATTGCGGCGCGGGGCGATCGAGTGCTTTCGCATCCTTATTATTGGGCAGCCTTTACAATGATTGGCAATCCTTGGTAATGAAGATGTGGAATGAAGAAGGAAAAAGAGGCGTTGCTGAATCAAGGTATCAATAGTGCAGGAACTGGAACATCCTGAAATTTTAGGTAATGTATAGCAATCCTAAATCATTTGTGAATTTTTTACATGGTAATTCCCCCTATTCATACTCTAATTATGCAGCGCCCAAATCTCTGAGGAAGCTCAACGGCGATCGCACTTCACTCTGTTTTGCCGGATTTTGCAGGAAACTCTGGAGCGATCGTACTGCTGACGCGAAGGTTTAGCCGTTTTATGTTTAAGAAATGTTAACAAAAAATAACTTTTATTTTAAACCTTAAGTTTTTATTAAAATTTCGGGTATTATTATGTATTAGAGGATACATCTACTTAATTAATTAACAATTTCTAAAAAAATAATTGAGTATTAATACTGACAAGAGGCTGTAAGAATGATTAACTTACCGGGCTACGACATTACCAACCAAATCCATGAAAGTAATAATTCTTTAGTTTACCGGGGACTGAGAAAGCAAGACAAGCAACCGGTAATTCTCAAATTTCTCAAACAAGATTATCCGATGCCAGCTTCGTTAGTCAGATACAAGCAGGAATATGAAATTACACGCAATCTTAACCTAGAAACTGTCCCGAAAACCTACAGCTTAGAAAGATATCAAAACAGTTTAGTTATTATTTTCGAGGATTGTGGGGGAAAATCATTAAAGCAGTGGTTAGCTTCTCACAAACTTACCTTAGAAGAGTTTTTCTTAACAGCTATTAAAATCACCTGGGCTTTAGGTGAAATTCATCAACATAAAATTATTCATAAAGATATCAATCCCAGCAATATTATTATCAACTCAAGCACAGGGCGAGTTCAAATTATAGATTTTGGGATCTCTACTGTTTTAAAGCGCGAAAATCCTAGCCTGAAAAATCCTAATGTTTTAGAAGGCACTCTGAGCTATATATCGCCGGAACAAACAGGCAGAATGAACCGAGCGATAGACTACCGCACTGATTTTTACTCATTAGGAGTCACTTTTTACGAACTCCTAACGGGGCAATTGCCCTGGGATTACAGCGATGCAATGGAATTAATCCACTGTCACATTGCTAAACAAGCAGTACCGCCCCATCAAATCAATCGAGAAATTCCTAAAGCTGTTTCTAATATTGTGATGAAGCTATTAGCGAAAACCGCTGAAGCCAGATATCAAAGCCCTTGGGGAATTATCGCTGACTTAGAAGAATGCCTAGAACAATTAAAAACTACGGGAGGAATTACAGATTTTGCGATCGCCCAAAAAGATATTACAGATAAGTTTCAAATCCCTCAAAAACTCTACGGCAGAGAAACAGAGGTTGAAACCTTATTAGCAGCCTTTGAGCGAGTCAGCAGGGGCAGCACCGAAATGATGCTAGTATCTGGTTACTCTGGCATTGGAAAATCCGCCTTAGTACAAGAAGTTTATAAACCAATTACTAAAGCGAGAGGTTATTTTATTGCCGGAAAATTCGACCAATTTCAAAGAAATATCCCTTATGCCGCTGTTGTCAAAGCCTTTCAATCATTAGTCAAGCAACTCTTAAGTGAAAGCGAAACCCAACTCAATACCTGGAAAGAAAAACTTTTAGCAGCTATTGGCGCCAATAGTCAAATCATTATAGATGTCATTCCTGAAGTAGGATTAATCATTGGCGAACAGCCTACCGTACAAGAATTAAGCGCTACAGAAGCACAAAACCGATTTAATTTAGTCTTTCAAAAATTCATCCGCGTGTTTTGTTCAGTTGACTATCCCTTAGTCATCTTTCTCGACGATTTACAATGGGCTGATTCTGCTACATTGAAATTGCTGCAAGTAATGATGGCAGATGAGCAAACCAACTATCTATTTCTAATTGGTGCTTATCGAGACAACGAAGTTAACCCATCTCATCCTTTAATGATGACTTTGGACGAGCTGCAAAATGAAGGTGCAAGAATCGAGCGAATTACTTTAGCTCCCTTACACCTTCACCACATAGTTAACTTAATTACTGATACCGTGCGTAAAGACCAAAAATCAGCGCTCCCCCTCGCCGAGTTAGTGGTCAGTAAAACTCAAGGCAATCCTTTTTTTGTCAATCAGTTTCTCAAAACTCTCTATCAAGAAAACCTGCTGAAATTCAATTTTCATGAAAGAAACTGGGATTGGAATATTTCAGAAATTGAATCAGTAGGTATTACTGATAACGTCATTGAATTGATGCTTGGAAAATTGAAAAGACTGCCCCCATCAACTCAGCAAGTTTTGCGTTTGGCTGCTTGCGTGGGTAATAGTTTTGACTTAAACACTCTTTCAATTATTAATGAGAAATCTTGGGGAGCCACCTTTCAAGAACTATTGCCAGCCATCCAAGAGGGATTGATTCTAACTACTTCTGAGTTAGGTGCTACCGAATCAGAAATAATTAACTCAGACTTAGTAATTACTACTTATAAATTTTTGCATGACCGCGTGCAGCAGTCAGGTTATGCTTTGATTGACTCAAAACTGCAAACCGCAATTCACCTACAAATTGGTCGCCTGTTACTGGCAAATATTTCTCCAGAGCGACGAGCCGAAAGAATTTTTGAAATTGCTGATCATTTGAATTCGGGTCGGAATTTAATCATTGATGATCACGAGAAAACTGAACTAGCTATTTTAAATTTAACAGCCGCTCGCAAAGCCAAAGATGCAACGGCTTATGCTGCTGCCAGAGATTATTTAAAATTCGGTCGAGAAATTTTACCGGGCGATATTTGGCAAGACTCCTACGAACTAGCTTTTACCTTTCATAAGGAGCTGGCAGAGGCCGAATATTTAAACGGGAATTTTGAAGCATCAGAAGCTTTAATAGAACTGGCATTTGCCCGGGCAAAATCTGACATAGAAAAAGCCGAAGTTTACAACATTTTGATCGTGCAGTACACTCTGCTAAGTAAATATGAATCAGCAATTCAATCTGGATTAAAAGCCCTTCAATTGCTGGGCATAGACTTGGATGAAGATAATTTAAGCGAGGCGGTTAATGCGGAAATGGCGACAGCTACAGCTAACTTGGCAAACCAAGAAATTGCATCATTAATTCATGCCGAAAAGATGAAAAATCCGGATCAACAAATGGCTATGAAATTATTGGGTAACATGGGCCCACTAACGTTCTTTTCATCTCAAGAACTGTGGAAGTTGACTGTGATTAAAGCGATTAACCTTTCTCTCAAGTACGGTTTTGTAGCGGGAGGGTCTTACTGCTATTCATGTTATGGAATTATTCTGAATTCAATTTTAGGGGATTACCAATCGGCTTATGAGTTTGGCAGACTCGCTCTGACTCTGAGCGAAAATTCAAATAACTTGTCTCAAAATTGCCAAGATAGTGTGATTTTTGCCAATTACTTAAACTGCTGGGTGAGACCGCTCAAAACTACTGCCGAAATTAATAACGAAGGGTATAAAGTTGGCTTGCAATCGGGCAATTTGCAATGGACGGGTTATAACCGGATGTTTCAAACTATTACCTATTTCTTCCAAGGCATGAATTTGAATAATCTCTTGGAAGATATTGGCAAGTCGCTCCATTTTTGCGAGCAAACTAAAAATTTGTGGGCAATTGATATAATTATTGCTAATAGAATAGCAATTTTAAATTTGATGGGCGAAGAGGATGAAGTTACCGAAAAACAGCATTTAGAAAATTTCCACAGTCGTAAAAGCATGGCCGCGCTGTGCGAGTTTTATGTTTTAAAAGCGCAGACTTTATATCTTTACGAACAGTATAGTGAGGCGCTAGAAGCATCTGAACGCGCGGCTGAGCTGATTGATTATTTGATGGGTCATATTTCTAGTGCTCACCATTATTTTTACCGTTGTCTGATTTTAACGGCTCTGTATTCAGAGGTTTCTGAATTGGAGCGAAAAGATTACTGGCAGCAATTAGAAGCTAATCAGAAACAAATCCAAGTTTGGGCGGACAACTGCTCGGAAAGTTTTGCACATAAATTCTCGCTAGTGGCGGCAGAAATGGCGAGAATTTCAGGTCGTGATTTGGAGGCGATGGATTTGTACGATCGCGCGATAGCTGAGGCTAGAGAGGGTGATTTTATTCAGAATGAAGCGCTGGCGGCGGAACTGGCTGCTAAGTTCTGGTTGGGGAAAGATAAAGAAGAATTTGCCCACATCTATTTGACTAAAGCTCACTATGGCTACCAATACTGGGGGGCTAAACGTAAAGTGGAGAGTTTGGAGGAGAAGTATCCCCAGTTAATTGCGAGAACTTCAGGGAAGACAACTACTCAAACAAAAGTTAACCGCACAACGACGGCGACTACTAGCAGCAATTTGGGTGAGACGCTAGATTTAGCTACTGTGATGAAAGCTTCTCAAGCGATTTCGGGTGAAATTGTTTTGAGTAGGTTGCTGGAAAGATTGATGAAAATTGCGATCGAGAATGCGGGGGCGCAAAAAGGTTTTTTGATTTTAGAAAAAGCGGGAAACTGGGCGATTGAGGCGGAAGGTTCGGTGCAGGAGGATGAAGTTAGTGTGCTGCGCTCGCTTCCTCTCAATCCGATAGCAGCTTCTGGGGGAACTCCTTTGCTGGCTTGTGCGATCGCCAATTATGTGATTCGCACTCAGGAAAATGTGGTGTTAAATAATGCGGCTCAAGAGGGACAATTTACCCGCGATCCTTATATTGCAGCTACTCAACCGAAGTCTATTCTTTGCACTCCTCTGCTCCACCAAGGTAAGCTGACTGGCCTTCTTTATTTGGAAAATAACCTGACTGAAGGGGCTTTTACTACGGATCGCCTAGAATTGTTAAAACTTTTATCTGCCCAAATTGCTATTTCCATTGAGAATGCTCAACTTTACAAAAATTTACAGGAGTTTAATCAAAACTTAGAGCAATTAGTGAGCGATCGGACTCAACAATTATCGAACACCCTAGAGGCTTTAAAAGCCACCCAAACTCAGCTAGTCGAATCTGAAAAAATGGCATCTCTGGGAGGATTAGTTGCTGGTGTTGCCCATGAAATTAATACTCCCATCGGAGTTGGTGTCACGGTTGCTTCAGCTTTGGCAGAAAATACCACAGAATTTGCATCTATTTATAAAAGTGGCAAAATGAAGCGATCGGATTTAGAAGAGTTTGTCGATATTGCTACCCAAAGCAGTAAGGCACTTCTAATTAACCTAGAGCGGGCGGCAGCCTTGATTCAAAGCTTTAAGCAAGTAGCAGTAGATCGCTCTAGCGAAGAACGACGTACTTTCCAGATCAGACCTTATCTTGATGAAATTTTATTACAATTAAAACCAAAGTTGAAAAATAGCCAACATTCGCTTAAAATTAAGGGAGATAGCAAAATAGCTATAGATTCTTATCCAGGAGCCTTGTCCCAAGTTGTGACAAATTTGCTAATCAATTCTCTGATTCATGCCTACGAACCAGGGATTTCTGGGGAACTAATCTTTGATTGGGAGCAAGAAGGTAATCGGCTAAGATTTGAATACGCCGATGAAGGTAAAGGTATTCCCCCTGAAAACTTAAGTAAAATTTTTGAGCCATTCTTTACCACTAAGCGTGGTCAAGGTGGCAGTGGGTTAGGGTTACATATTGTCTACAATTTAGTCACCCAAAAACTAAAAGGTGAAATTGAATGTCTAAGTGAGGTGGGAAGAGGAACCAAGTTTATTATTAAATTACCCATGCAACTTGATTCACCAATGTAGAGATCCAATTCCGATTTCCGGGCCAAGATAACTAAGTAAGTCCACCTCATTAAAAGTAAAATAAGGATGACTGAAAAGGTTGCTGTGTAACTCTTCTCCCTTCTGCCTTTTTCTTAACAGGTTGTCTAACTTCAAACCTAAACATTAGTAAAAATAAAGGTGTACAGCAATGAAAAGTGATTTTGACGATTTCTTAACTCAACCATCTCCAGAAACAGTATACTTTGCCGAAGCAATCGACTCCAATGATGAGATATTGTTTGCAGATGAAACCACAGAAGAAAAGCTGACTGAAAGTTGGAAAATTTTAGTTGTAGATGATGAGGCTCAAGTTCACACCGCTACCGAAATTTCACTCAGGAAGTTTGTCTTTGAAAACAAATCTTTAACCTTCATTAATGCTTACTCTGCTCGTGAAGCTAAACAGCTAATCCAAGAAAATCCTGATGTTGCCATCATCTTACTAGATGTAATTATGGAAACAGATGATGCTGGCTTAAACTTGGTTAAATATGTCCGAGAAGTTTTAGGCAATCATTTAGTGCGAATTATTTTACGCACGGGTCAACCCGGACAAGTACCTGAAAAAAGCATTATTATCAATTACGATATTAATGACTATAAAACTAAAACTGAATTAACGACATCAAAGCTATACACTACGATGCTAACAGCTTTGAGAAGTTTTTCTCTAAGTCATAAATTGCAGGCTGAAATAGAGCGACGCGAACAAGTAGAGAAAGCACTCCGTATTAGTGAAGAAAAAGAACACCAAAAATCTCTTGCTTTAGAACATTTTGTCAAAGAACTGCAAGAAACACAACTCCAGCTAGTTCAAAGTGAAAAAATGTCTAGTCTCGGTCAATTAGTTGCAGGTGTCGCTCATGAAATCAACAATCCGGTTAACTTTATTTACGGCAATCTCTCCCACGCCAACGACTATATTAAAGAACTCATTAATATGTTGAATCTTTACCAAAGGTATTACCCGCAACCAGAAGCAGAAATTGTCCATGAAATAGAAGATGGAGAGTTACCATTTATCATAGATGATTTACCAAAATTGCTTTCTTCCATGCAGTTAGGGATCGAACGCATTCGCAATATTGTTCACTCTCTACGCAATTTTTCGCGGTTGGATGAAACTGAAATTAAATCAGTAGATATCCACGAAGGCATTAATAGCACTTTGATGATCTTACAGCACCGACTAAAGGCTAAGTCCGATCGACCTGCTATTAATGTGATAAAAGACTATGGTGCATTGCCACTTGTGAACTGTTATGCGGGTCAGCTCAATCAGGTGTTTATGAACCTTTTAGCGAATGCTATAGATGCTTTAGAAGAGCGGCTAAGTAGAGAAGATGGTGCAGGTTGTCACCCCCAGATTTTGATTCGGACTGAAGTTGTACCCGGCAATTCGCATGACAACATTAGCTCGGCTTCCCACATCCTGGTAACAATTGCTGATAATGGTGTGGGCATGACAGAAAGTGTTCGTGCTAAACTTTTCACTCCCTTTTTTACTACTAAGCCCATAGGAAAAGGTACAGGCATGGGATTGTCCATCAGCAGAAAAATTCTGATAGAAAAACACTGCGGTCAATTGGAGTGTATTTCTACGCCAGAGCAGGGAACGCAGTTTATTATTGATCTGCCGACTATCTGTAGCTCCACTAAGATCGCCACCGTAGCGAATGCCTAGAAAACTTATCTGGCTGAATTGATCGTATAGCTGGTAAAAGTATAGTCATTTATAGGCATGGGAGGCTTCAAGTCCCTCCCCCTTCACTTTTACTTTGAGCGGATTAACCCGCATTGGCCCAACTACGCAGCTCCCTATCAAGAAAGCTGAAGGCATTTGGGATTGCTTTTCTGAGGATATTGTACGCTGCATTCACATCGGAATTAATTAACCGACCAACCGATGTTTTGTACAAACCTCGCTTAATCCGCTTACCAGTAAACACAGGCTCTTTATCAGTTTTTCCGTAAACAGGAATTGGGTCTAGACCCAGAAAGTTGGCCCGTGAACTAGGTTGAGTCGAGGAGGGATATTATTCCCTGCCCCTCTCAGTTAGATCTGGGCGTGCGATTTTCACCGCACCCAGCT